>NZ_JAMYSE010000151.1:0-9818 GCF_040321795.1 Mesorhizobium sp. M0244
ATGAGGCTCTGCGCCGGCCAGCCGGCTTAACCCTCGTACCGTTGCATATCGGATGACGGGCCGCCCTCAGGCCCAGCAATCATAGGGACTAGTGCAACTGGGGGGACTTTCAAATGAAAATCTATCTTTGTGCTGCCTTGGCGGCAACAGTCGCTATGTCGGGCTGCGCGTCGGTGGTGCGTGGCACAACCGATAAAATCGCTATCAATTCCGTCCCGCCGGACGCTGCGATAAGAACTTCACTCGGTCATTCATGCCCGGCTTCACCTTGCACGGTCGAAGTAAGTCGGAAGGAGGAGTTCACCGCTTTTGCCGAGAAGGAAGGTTATAAGCCGGGCAGTATTTATATCGGCACGACCATGAGCGGGAAGGGTGCTGCAGGTCTCGCCGGCAATATACTGCTCGGCGGAGTGATAGGAGTAGGCGTGGATGCGGTGACGGGTGCGACGCTCGACCATTCTCCGAATCCCGCACTTATAACCCTGGTTCCAGTCGACGCGCCTGGCGAAAGCACTAAGGCGGTTGTTCCTCCGCCTGCACCTCCGGCAAAGAACAACAGCTCGCACGCGGGGGTGTAGTCTGCTCCTGCAGCAACGCTGTAGTCCGTCAAAACACCCTCCCCACCGTTGCGATTTCACACAGTCTATAGCTACTGTTTGAGCTTTGCCGTGATGCATTCGATCGACGGCAACGGAGTGATGCCGTCTTTTGTTGTCTCTTCCAGGCGCGATTTGTTGTCATCGATAGACGAACAGTTATAAAGTTTCTCCAATATAATTCTTCTGACTGGCTCAAGTGGAAGCGAAATATATTCGAAATAATTTCCCTTGACTGGGAATCCGTTTACATAGTCAAGAGCGCCGTGTAAGCAAGAATCTGTGTAGGTCTTGTTGCCAATTCCGAACTTGGTTCTGTCGACAAAAATCAAACCGACAGACACCCACGTATTTCGGTCAATAAACTTATATGCGGTGCAGCCGTCGCTGTTGAGGCTGGCCTTAGAGGCATACGATTTGTACGCCTGCAGCAACTTCGAATTTTTCAATAATTTTTCAGCATCCCTCGAAAATGTATCATAATTTATTGAAATGACCGAAATTTGCGCCACTACGGGCGCCTCAAACATCTGGAGGATACTTCTATGGTCGACATTGTACCTGCTTATAGATTCAGCTATTTCAGAATTGCCATCGACAATCTCGTACGGATACGATGGCCATACAAAGATCTCCATTCCTTGATCTAAACCTGATAGGTAATGAAGTGCGAAATTTTTAACATTATTGTCGCCGCTACTAGCGCAGTACCCTTTCACAATCACCATCAAAGAGCCGCAACTTATTATAAAAAGTATTTTCCAAAAGTTCTTCGATGCAGGTTTAGCCATACTTCCATCCGTTTTAAATTTTATATGTTGTGCTTTGCATTCGATCTCATCGCTCATGAAACGCCTCATCCGTCATCTCCATCAACGGATCGAGAAGGAACTCGATTACGCGGCGATTCCCCGTCTTGACCTCGGCCGTTACCGACATTCCAGCCGTTAGAAGTACGTCGTTGCCTTCGACGCGAATCGACGTCTCATTCAGCGCGATCCTTACCGGGAAGACCAGCGGCCGGCGGCGTCGCGCGCAGTCTCTTCCTTCGAATTGCGGTGACAGTGCACTATTTTCTTTTCGCCGCCTGCCTCGTTTTCCGGGTTTTCACGGCTTTGCCAATTTGCCTGGCGATGCTCCGCCCACGGGTGTATCGATAACCGCGACATCGGCGACGCGGCAATACTCGATGAGCAGTTCTTGTGGAACACATAGTCTTCGGACGTGAAAACACTTTGGCTCACCCGTACGGTGCTGGGGATGCGGCAGACCGGGAACGCCGGCAAGGTGCACCATGCGGCGGGGGCGAACATGGTAAAAAGTGCACTCACCGTAATTCTGATCTATAGTCCGGACACCACCCCGAACGCCTACGGCAAGGCGAAGGGCGGATGAAGCGCTTGATAGAGCTCTCTTTTTAGTCATGTGGCGATGTTAAGATGTTAGCCTCCGACCTGACGAAATTTATCGAGCAGGATCATCTGGCTCTCGATGCCTTCGTAAAGGGCGATCCTGAGCCCTTGAAAAACCTCTACTCGCGACAGGACGACGTCATTATTGCCAATCCCTTTGGCCCGCCGGCGAAGGGATGGAGAAAGGCCGCTGAGACCATGGAACGGGCCGCCACCAATTACCGGCACGGCAAGGCCATCGGCTTTGAGCGCATCTCGGAGTATGCGACAGCCGACTTGGGATACATCATCGAGGTCGAGCGGTTCCAATCCAAGGTCGGTGGTGGCAACAAACTGGTGCCGATTGCGCTTCGAGTCACCACCATATTCCGGCGCGAGGAAGGCGCGTGGAGGATCGTCCTTCGTCATGCCGATCCGATAACCTCGGCACGCCCGCCGACGTCCATTGTCGGTGAGTAGAAGGGTTGGGAATTACTGGGAATTACGGTGACAGTGCATTAATTCTTTTCGCCGCGTGCCTCGTTTTCCGGGTTCTCACGGCTTTGCCGATTTGTTCGGCGATACTCTCGGCCCACAGGTACATCGAAAACCCCGACATCGGCCAGCGGCCATGCTCGATGAGCATTTCTTCTGGAACTTACAGTCTCCGGACGTGAAAACACTTCGGCTCGCTCGTACGGTGCCGGGGGATGCGGCAGACCGGGAACGCGGGCAAGGTGCACAATGCGGCGGAGGCGACATGGTAAAAGTGCACTGTCACCGTAATTCATCCTTAGCGGCCAATTTCCCGCGTCGCATCAACAATCTAGGTCATTTTCGGTTTCGCTTTAGGCAGCGCGGCCAGCAAGAGCTGGTGCTGTTTCTTCTTTCTCTTCGACGTGAGGGCTCACCCATTCGTCGGTTATCACGCGGCTGACCAAGGTGCCCGGCACCGCTTTTCTCAAGGCACGCAGCAAAAAGTATAAACCCGCTCGGACAGTCAAGAGGTGTGGTAGGCAGGCCATGCGCAGCCAGCCGCAGCGAGCCGCCAAGACGCGCGAAGCACTTCGGCGGTGTAGGACAGCGGCACGCCAGAACGCGCGCAGGCCAGGCGTTGGCTTGCCCAATTGTGTTTTGACTATTTGGCTGAACGGGCGCGTAAAATATCAGGTTCGCCCGGTCGGGCGAACTAACTCAGGGAGGATGTTATGAAGATGAATCGACGTAATGCTCTCGCCCTTGGTGCCACCTCGTTGGCGGCCCCGCTATTGGTCGCAAAGCCCATTCCGGTAGCGGCCAAGACCTACGGTCCGACTGATGGCAAAGAGATTTTTCCCGGCGTTCGGCTCGTCGAACTGGGAACACGAGACTCCCATATCAAGGGGTACAAGAAAATTGCCATGGAAGACGTCGTCTACCAGCCAAAGGCAACTAGCCCGCTCGGGGATGTCATGGCCGACGATATGGTCTGCACGGTCACTGAAGGCGAGCTGCAGGTCACGGCCGGAGACATGCAGTTCACGGCCAAGGAGGGTGACGTATGGAGCTGCGGCAAGGGTAGCACGAAGGAGGCTGCTACGAACAACGGAACAGCGGTCGCAGTGATGCGGGTGATTAACCTGAAGGCTGCATAAAGTTACCCACACTCTGGCGACTGCAGACGCTCCAGCCGGCTTCGGCCGGCGGGCTTTTCCGGTGCGCCACGGCCTCGATGACCGGACATTTCTGCCGGCGCGCTGTGGCCAGCGCGGCGGCAGACTGAGGCCTTAGCGCACGGGCGAGCCGCCCTTCAGTGGTGGTGGGCGGAAACGCTCTTGACGTATTCGGACACCAGTTCCCTCGGTGCCGACTGACTGACGTCGCCGACGCTAAGGATGCCGACCATCCGCATATTCTTGTTGATCACCGGCAACCTGCGGATTTTCAGTTCTTCCATGTGCCGTACGGCCTTGGCCAGATCGTCGTCTTCGCGGCAGCAGTGAATGCCGGCCGTCATAACATCGCGCGCCGTTGCGATGCGGCCGTCGAAACCATCTTCTGCCAGTCCGTTGCAGACAATATCGCGGTCGGTCACCATTCCGATCAGTCGGTCGTTCTCTCCAATGGGAATCGACCCGATATCCTGGGCTCGCATCATTTTCGCCAGTTCGGTGACAGCGGTTTCGGGGCTGACCCAGTCGACACCCTTATGCATTGCGTCTTTGACTTTCATGGCGGACCTCCCTTGCTGGGTTGGTGAATGTCCCCCTGTCCCATTCTAACGCGGACGGGGTTTGGCTGCCAGAGGTCATCATCCAGACCCGCATTTTGCGGTGGTTGTCATGCGGAATTACGGTGACAGTGCACTTTTTACCCATGTCGCTCCCGCCGCATGGTGCACCTTGCCCGCGTTCCCGGTCTGCCGCATCCCCCAGCATCGATAACCGCAACATCGGCGACGCGGCAATATTCGATGAGCGGTCCTTGTGGAACGCATAGTCTTCGGACGTGAAAACACTTTGGCTCGCCTGTACGGTGCTGCGGCAGACCGGGAACGCGGGCAAGGTTACACGATGCGGCGGGGCGAACATGGTAAAAAGTGCACCGTCACCGTAATTCCGGTGCACTATTTTCTTTTCGCCGCCTGGCTCGTTTCCGGGTTTCGCGGCTTTGCCGATTTGTCCGGCGATGCTCTCGGCCCACGGGTGCATCGACATTGGCGACGCGTCAATACTCGATGAGCAGTTCTTGTGGAACACATAGTTTTCGGACGTGAAAACACTTTGGCTCGCCCGTGGTGCTGGGGATGCGGCAGACCGGGAACGCGGGCAAGGTGCACCATGCGGGGGGAGCAACATGTAAAAAGTGCACTGCCACCGTAATTCCCGAGTGCGGTTAACGAAGTGTGGGATCACATCGCAGGCCGGCTATCTACAACAAACAAAAAATGCGAGGTTTAGGCGCTCGTATCGTTGGTCAGCGATAACAATCCATCGGCAGGTCATCTAGGCGAGCGCTACAAAGTGAAGGGGGGGCGGAATTGACAGCAGTATGTAGCGCAATCCTAGCTGCATTTGGCAGCGCCTGGGTGCAATTCCTATCGGATACTGTCTCCACCCTCATCGGGGTCATGGCAGGTTTCGCGGTATCTATCTATCTCAGTAGAAAACAGATTCAGTATGACTCAAAAAAGGATCAAGAGTCGCATATACAACTTAGCATCTCGAATCTGAAGCAGGTCGTTTATTCGTGCGCTTCGAACCTAGAAAACTTGCTTAATATGAAATTCCAGATGATAGGTAACCTGCAGTCCGATTGCGACAAAGTTAGACCCGCAATCAATGAATTTCGACATCCACAGGAAATTGTCGATATTTCAGAGACGCTCAGAACGTTTTTCGTGGGGTTCCCACGAATAGGAGTGATGAAATTTCCGGGTTTATGAGCAATTTAGTGACGTCGTGAACGATATACCCATGCTTCTTTCAATTATTCATAAGACGGAATTTACTCTCGACGATTTGAATAATAGAATTTCTTCGCGCAACTCCTTGATAGACAGACACTCTGTGAAGAATATAGATGGACTTAACGCACGCGCAGTTCTTTATTTTCACCAGATGATATTGTCAGAATCTGACAACATTATTCAATACGTCGACGACGCTCTATTCTTCTCAGATTTGCTGAGTGAGCAAATTATAAATTACGTGAAATATAAACACCCAGGACAGAAAACTATTACATTTGCTCCGTCGGAACATTTAAAGGCCCTTATGCCTCCAAAAAATTACGTGCAAACTTATCGAGATCAGTTCCGTGATTTTTCAGCGACCCCTAAAACAAAAAAGCAATTTACTCTTGCTGATGCATTCTCGAGGCAAGCCCTGTAGGTCCGGTGCTAGGGGATGCGCATAGACCTCCGCCCCCTTAACCGGAGTGCGGACCGCCGAAATCGAAAATGCACGTAATTCGTTGATTGACTGATTTTATTTACTAAAAGGAAAGTGGCTGGGGAACCTGGATTCGAACCAGGACTAACGGAGTCAGAGTCCGTGGGTCTACCGTTAACCTATTCCCCAGCAGGCGCGTTTGATGACAAACCGCGCGGGCATGGCGACAATGTCGCCGCGCGTGCCTTGTAGCCGCCGCCGGAAAATAGTCAAGCCTGCCCGGCCTTTCAATCGCCGCGTTTTAATCGCGGCGTTCAGTCGCCACGCCTTTCGCGTATCAATTCTCGCTGCGGCTGTATTGTGAGTGCTCGAAGAACAGCACGACGCCGAGCGCGATCAGCAGCGGGATGATCAGGTAGAACAGCCGGAACACCAGGAGCGCTGCCAGTACGCCGACCTGATCCATATGCGACAAGCCGGCGAGAAAAACCACTTCGAACACGCCCAGCCCGCCCGGCGCATGCGAGATCTGCGCGATCGAGAATGACACCAGGAAGACGCCGAGCACGACGAAATATCCGGGATTGCCGGCGGCGGGCAGGGCGAAGAAGATGATCGCCGCCGCCGCCAGGAGCTCGATCGGGCCGACCAGCAATTGCCGCGCGACGATCGGCAGCGCCGGATAGTGCAGCTGGAAGCTGCCGATCCTGAGCGGTCTCAGATGCAGCCAGCTGCCGAAGACATAGGCCGCCACCACGAGCAGCATGGCGAACCCTGCTGCTTGCGATAGCCGATGATGCGGTATGCCGGAAAACCGGTCGATCACCTCGGGCTCGAGCAGCAGCACGATGCCCGAGACGAACAGCGTCGACAGCACGAAGGTGATCCAGCAGATCGCCACCAGAATGCCGACATCCTGGCCGGTCAGGCCCCTGGTGCCGTAGGCGCGGTAGCGGATCACCGCGCCGGAAAACACCGAGCCGCCGATATTGTGCGACAGTGCATAGGTGGTGAACGAGCAGAAGGTGACGAATAGCCACGAGACTTTCTTGCCGATGTGCAGAAGCGCGATGTGGTCGTAGCCGGCGAGCGAGGCATAGGCGATGACCGAGCTCAGCCCCGCGAGCACCCAGCCGCGCGCCGGGATGGCGACGATGCCGTCCCAGACGTCGTCGAGCGAGATGCCGCGCAATTCGTGCAGCAACAGCCACAGCGAGAACACCACCGCGGCGATGCCGATGACGGGCCAGAAATAGCGGCTCCAGTTCATTGCCTGACGATCATGCGTTGCAGCCCGTACCCGTTTTCCGGTTCGCAGCAGGAAAACCGCCCGCGATCCCGAAGGGTTCACCCCTCCATTTCAGAAATGCCTCATTGAAGCCGGCTATTCAACCGGGAAGGCGCCGGAAGGCTCGCCATCATCGGGCCGAGCGCGGGGGCGAGACAATGCCGCCGGCAAAATTCGCCGCGAGCACTCTTGGTGATCCGGCCCGGCGCTGATAGTCTGGCCGCAACTTGAACATGTAAAAGCGCCTGCTGCGTCCGGTCTCGGTTCGCGCGGCGCCGGAAGGAACGACAGTGGAAGACCACGAAGCCGGCGCTGGCGCGCCGGAAGTGGGCGTGTCCAGGGGTTCGCCGACGCCGTCCGGCCAGGCAAGCCCATCCACCGGACGCTACGGCCGTCAGGTGCAGCCCCGGTCCGGCAATGGACAGGCTGGCGACACAACCCAGGACCAGAAGGGCCAGCACCAAAAGGGCCAGGACCAAAAAGGCCCGCATCAGAACGGCAAACCCAAGAAGCGGCGCAAGCGCCGGCGCGGGCGCAAGGTTTTCGCACGCGACGAGGCTCGTCCGCTGGCGGCCGGCACTTCGGTGCCCGCCGCCAATGATGCCCCGGCCGCGCGCCGGCCCCAGCCAGCGGCCTCGCTCGCCGCCCCCTCTTCAATCGCGCAATTGCCTCCAGCCTCGCCAAGGCCGGAGCAAGGTGCCCGCACGCCGCCACCGCTGCAGGAATTGCCGGTGTTTGCCGCGCTCGATCTCGGCACCAACAATTGCCGTCTGCTGGTCGCGGTGCCGACGCGTCATGGCCAGTTCCGCGTCATCGATGCGTTCTCGCGCATCGTCAGGCTGGGCGAGGGCCTTACCGCCAATGGTCGGCTCGGCGAGGCTGCAATGGACCGCGCGGTCGAGGCGCTGAAGATCTGCGGTGACAAATTGCGCAACCGCAAGGTCAGGAAGGCCAGGCTGATCGCCACCGAGGCCTGCCGCACCGCCGCCAACGGCGTCGAGTTCCTCGAGCGCGTCGAGCGCGAGGCCGGCCTGAAGCTCGAGATCATCGACCGCCAGACCGAGGCGCGGCTGGCGGTGTCGGGCTGCGGCTCGCTGGTCGAGCGCGACACGCAAGGCGTCGTGCTGTTCGACATCGGCGGCGGCTCTTCGGAGATCGCGCTGATCGACCTAACCGGTCACCGCTCGCCGAGACTTGCCAACCACATCGTCTCGTGGACCTCGCTGCCGGTCGGCGTCGTCTCGCTGGCTGAGCGTTTTGGCGGCCGCACCGTGACACGCGAGATCTTTGGCGCCATGGTCGAGGATGTCGCAATACGGTTGCGCGCCTTCGACGGGCGCGACCGGCTGAGCCATCTCCTGTCCAGCCCGAAATTCCATTTGCTCGGCACCTCGGGCACGGTGACGACGCTTGCCGGCGTCCATCTCGATCTTGAACGCTACGACCGCCGCCGCGTCGATGGGCTGTGGATGGACCGCGACAGTGTCGACCGCATGGTCGAAAAGCTGGTCGGCTGGGATTTCCAGCAGCGCGTCGCCAATCCCTGCATCGGCGCAGACCGCGCCGACCTGGTTCTGGCCGGCTGCGCCATATTGGAGGCGATCCGCGCCGTCTGGCCGTCCGAACGACTGCGTGTCGCCGACCGTGGCCTGCGCGAGGGCATATTGAGCGAGTTGATGGCCGATGACGGCGTCTGGCGCAACAACGGGCGAGGCAGGGCATGATCCCGAAAAGTGGCATGCTCAAACAAGCAATCAAGCAATGACCAAGAAACCGGAAAGACCGAGTTCGGCCGGCATTCGCGTGCTGAAGACAAAGATCAAGAAGAAAAGCGGCTTGAAGGAATCGTCGCGCCGCTGGCTGCAGCGCCACATCAACGATCCCTATGTCCAGCGCTCGAAGGCCGACGGCTATCGCTCGCGCGCAGCCTACAAGCTGATCGAGATCGACGACAAGCACCATCTGCTCAAGCCCGGCATGAAGGTGATCGACCTTGGTGCGGCGCCCGGCGGCTGGTGCCAGGTCGCCGCCGCACGTACCAAATCGACAGCCCAGCAACCGAACGTCGTCGGCATCGATTATTTGGAGATGGACGCGGTGCCGGGCGCGCCGGTGCTGCTGATGGATTTCCTCGATCCGCAGGCACCCGAGAAGCTGGCCGAGGCGCTGGGCGGTCCGCCGGACATCGTGCTTTCCGACATGGCCGCACCCACCACCGGCCACAAGCGGACCGATCACATCCGCACCATGCATTTGTGCGAGGTGGCGGCCGATTTCGCGCTGTCGGTACTGAAGCCGGGCGGACATTTCCTCGCCAAAACTTTTCAGGGCGGCGCCGAAAACGAATTGCTGGCCAGGCTGAAGCGGAATTTCCGCTCGGTCCATCACGTCAAGCCGCCAGCCTCGCGCGATGAATCGGTGGAGCTTTATTTGTTGGCGAAGGATTTCAAGGGTTAGCGTCGTTTCCTTCTCCCCTTGTGGGAGAAGGTGGCCTCGCGAAGCGAGGTCGGATGAGGGGTGTTCCAGCTTGGCAACACGCTTGCAGTTGTTATCGCCTCATTTCTTCCAACACCCCTCATCCGGCGCGGCGCTGCGCGCCGAGCCACCGTCACCCACAAGGGGAGAAGCGAAGGAGCATCAACTCCCGGACGGGCTCACCGGCTCCAATGTC
>NZ_JAMYSE010000152.1:0-9808 GCF_040321795.1 Mesorhizobium sp. M0244
CTCGCGCGCCCAGTGATGCGCCCCAGAACAGGCCTCCATGGCGACCAAGCAGGCCGGCTGCCCAGCGAGAAACGCAAGCACCTTGTCGCGTCGCAGTTGCTTGCGGAAAACAATGGCGCCCGCCGCATCGGCTCCATGCGCCTGAAATACATTCTTCGCTAGGTCCAACCCGATCGTGTTAACTTCCATTGTGGACGCTCCCTCTCTTACGGTGGCTGTCAAACACCACCATTCTGGCACATCGATGCCGTCGAGGGGGCGTCCACATGGGGTAATCGCGGGAGCGACGCGCCCTGGAACCGATCATAGCCTTGGAGGGTGGCTGTTCCCCGATAAGATGAAATACGGGCTCGCGACTGGACGCCGGGCCCAGCATCAACGGAGAACAGCCATGGAAGAACATATCGGTCTCGACGTGTCGATGAAAGAGACGGCAGTGTCGATCCGCCGTGAAGGCGAACGGATCTGGCGCGGGAAGTGCGCATCTGATCCCAGGATCATTGCCGAGCTTGTCCGCAAGCGGGCGCCGGCCGCAAAGCGCGTCGTGTTCGAAACCGGCCCGCTGTCAGTTTGGTTCTATCATGCGCTGCGCGCCGAGGGATTGCCAGCCATCTGCATCGATGCGCGCCATGCCAAAGCCGCTCTCGATATGGCGGCGAACAAGACGGATGCGAATGACGCCGATGGTTTGGCGCGTCTTGCTGAAGCAGGATTCTTTCGCGAGGTGCGCGTGAAAGGCTTCGACAGTATGTTGACCCGCACGCTCGTGGCAGCACGCACTCGGCTGGTCCGGATCACCGTCGAGCTTTCCAACCAGATCCGAGGGATCATGAAAACGTTCGGCTTGCTCGTTCCCGCCGGTAAGGGAACTACATTCGAAAAGAATGTCCGGAGCCTTCTTATCGATCAGAGCGAGCTTGCTCCTGTCGTCCTACCGATGGTGGAAGCCTGGCGCAGCATTCGCATCCGTGCCGCCGAGCTTGGGCGCCAGCTTGTCGCAGATGCACGTCAAAGCCAAGCATGCCGCATACTCATGTCGATCCCCGGCATCGGCGCCATTACCGCAACCTCTTTCGCCACTGCCATTGAAGATCCGGGCAACTTCAAGAAGTCCCGCTCTGTTGCCGCTTGGGTCGGCCTGACAACTCGCCGCTACCAATCGGGAGAAGTCGATTATGACGGCCATATATCCCGACGCGGCGATCGACATTTGCGGGGACTTCTCTATGAGGCTGCGGCGGTCATCCTGACACGCAGCTCGATCGACAGCAGCCTGCGCACGTGGGGCCTCAAGCTCCGGGAGAGGGTTGGCTTCAAACGAGCTGCCGTGGCTGTGGCGCGCAAACTGGCGGTGATAATGCATTCGATGCTCAAGACCGGTGAGTTCTTTGATCGAAATGCAGGCGCCACAGCATGAAATCTTGCGAATAGCGTTCAGGATCTGAGCGCCTGAGACGTCCCTGCCGGGACGTGAGCCGAGCCATTCCGCTGATGGGGTTGCACCGCTGTCTCAGCAACGTGCGTCGTCCACATTGAAGGCTCGTCCGCGGAGCTCCATCATGCGGCGACTGATGTCGACCGCGAAGACAACCATGCACCCGGCAGCGTCGTCTCGACGCAATTACATGCTTGACGTCCCAGCGGCGATTAGACAACAACCATGCACCCGGCAGCGTCGTCTCGACGCAATTACATGCTTGACGTCCCAGCGGCGATTAGACAACCCCATCACTATCCAATCTGCAATCGCCGTCGCCGAGAACATCGCGGACGTCTCGCGTTCGGGGTTCTGCTCGACCGAGATGATCCGAACGCGGAGACCAACGGCCGGCAGAGGTACAGGCGCTCCTCAAAGTCAAAACCGGGGCTTCGCAGGTCGGCGTCAGGTCGAGAAAGAGCGTCGTTTCAGCGCGGCAGGCCGCGTTCGGACCGTAGCCGCATCGTATTGGCGTTATCACGATTTCCCTCAGCACTGGCCGGGAGCTGACCAGCGCAGTGCAGTGGCCAAGGCACCGACCTTCGAGTCGGGACGGTCGGGCGCTTGCCGGCGTCGGCGCGAACGATGGCATCAATCGCCTTGTCATCTCTGGGATGGTGGCCCGGGTTAGTGGCGGACAGCCGCATCTCCAGCGTTTCCCGTTGGTCCGGCCCAACCTGCGTGGCGACCGAGCGGTCTTTGGGTTTGCATTCCGCCAACGCTCACGTCGCGCCGCGAGGTCCCGTTGCACCTGAGCACCGGGAACACAGAAGTAAACACAAAGCAGGGATCCCGCAGAGTTCACCGGCCGGCACAGGCCGGCACTCATCCTGGCCTTTTCGCCATGATCATCATCGTCGATCGGTTGATGGCGGTATTGGCGAGCCGCAGCTGGACCGGCTTCGTCGTGAACAACTCCCATGTCGCCGGCCAAGAATTCAATCGCAAGGCGGGCGAGGGGGCACAGGCCGCGCTCGGATGGAGCGGCCCCTCGCAATCGCAAATGGCGAGATCCCCTACCGCCTCCGGACCGGAGCGGTAAGACGCTAAAGCCGGTGGCGTGAAGCGGACGATGATGACGAGCCTGGCGGTGGCCAACACAGTCATGATGCCCATCGGCCTCGTCCCTCGGCCCGGATGCATATTGAGTCGTCCGGGCCACGCTTTTCTGCCGACGCGAAGCGCGTGATGCTTGTCTAAAACCTGACAGCGGCAGAAAACACGTCCCGTTCAATACAACCGGCCATCCTGGCATTTGGAGGCTTTTTCTAGCGCTTCATGGGCTTACGGCCCGCTGAGCGCGTTGGCACGGCCTTTGCGAATTGAGATTCAGCAACACTGAGTGAAGGCTGACTGCACGCAGATGCGCAAGACGAGCGATGCTCTCCCTTCTTTGAACCCTCGTGCCCCGTCTCAAAGGGGGAACAAGCTTGCGCATAAGGTCACGCAAGTTTTGGCAACAGCTTTGGAGACAACATGGTATTGCAGATGGGGTCACCGGCTCCTTCGATCAAAATGGAGGACTGGCTGCGTGGCGAGCCCCTTGCGAACTTCCAGCCCGGCAAAGTCTATATCGTCGAATTTTGGGCAACTTGGTGCGAACTATGCATGGCGGAGATGCTCGATCTGATGCGGCTCCAGGAAAAATACAGGGACAGCGGACTTGAGGTCGTCGGCGTCGCGGCTAATGAAGACGCTCCAACGGCCGTTGAGGCTCGCACCAAGTTGGACGCGTGGTTGACCGAAAAGTGCTCGCATCTGAGCTATCGGATCGCGTTCGACCACACAGGTGAAATGAACAAGCTTTGGATGAAACCCAGCTTTTCTTTTGGGATTCCGACCTCATTCGTGGTCGACCGAGACGGTCACATCGCCTTTATCGGTCATCCCAGCCAACTCGATGAGGTTTTGCCGAAAGTGCTCAACGGCAGCTGGCGCATCAGCGATAAAGCTAAAGCCGCCGATACGGAGCGGATCGCCACAAGCGAACCCATGGCGCGCGAACAAGCGTTGAAGCAGCCGATCGATGACAGATTCTGGGCGGCGGTGAAGTTAGAAGATTGGAAGACGGCGCTCTGGGCGATCGAAGAGGGCATCGCCTTGATGCCCGACGACATCAATTTCCGCCTGGCTCATGCGCACCTGTTGCTTCACAAAATACAAGACATGTGGACCGGCTTGCCTGTGATGCGCCAATTGGCCCGCGACGCGATCGACAAGAACTCCCAGGATTGGATGGTTTCGGCGCTAGACCAACTTTTCCATCCGGCTAATGACCATTCGCGCCTTCCCCCTGCTGAGCGCTTCGCGATGGGCAAGGAGCTGTCCGAACACATCCTGGCACTGAATCCCCCGCAAGGCGACAGCCCTAAGTACCGGTCTTATCCGGCTGTCGCCCGGTACTATCACGATAACGGCAACAACGATCGCGCGATCGAGTTGGTCGAGCTGGCACTGAAGTCGCTGGACGGTCCGGAGCCTGTCCCGGGCGAACTGAAAGAGCGCCTTCTACCGGATTTGCTGCAGGCCCTGGCCAACTACAGGGGCGGGAAGGTTTGTTACGGCGCTCTCTGTGCGGCTCCGCAAAACAGGCTTCCCGGAAGTGCCAAAGCGCGGCCGGGCGAGAAGAATACATAAAGGGGGATGGTCGGAATGTTTACTGCCCAATTCGTCCATTTCCCTGGCGTGGCCGCAAGCAGGCCCCATGCAGCACAGGATGGATTGTTTGCAGCAGGGTCAAGGCTCGAACCTTCATGGCCTCCGGCCGCATTGCGGCGGAAGTGATGTTCGACGCGAATTCGCGTGGAAGACTTCGCAGTCGAGGGGGTGTTCAACGTCGGCCATAGGGACATCAATTGCGTGGAATCGGCCGCCCCGAGCCGGGCGTCGGCTGCGCAAGTGTGCCCGAAGTAGGCGTCCCAGAAAACAGACATCGTGCTTCGAGGAAGAGGACTGAAATGAGGAGAATATGAAATGTCTGATGCCGCGGTCAGCCCGGCTGTCAACGAGGACGAGGCGGCCCTTTTCACCCCGTTCGTCAAATGCCTCGTGCGGCTGATCCGTGCTCAGGAGTCCTACGGCTCATGGGAAGGCAAATCGGACGCCGAGCTGCTGGGCGACTTCATCATCACCAGAAAACAGCGCCGTGCGATGCCTGTCATCGGCGATCCCGAGCCGGGCATGCTGTGGAGGCTCGACATGTTCTACACCGCCGTCGGGCTCGCGATCGAGGAGCGCTCCGGCCTGATGACATCGCCAACGATGGAGATGAAACCCATGGGCTTCGGACGATCGCTTTTCACGGCCGGGCGGTTGGTCGCTCTGTCGAGACATCCACCGGTTCGGCTTCGAGACGTTCAGGAAGCTCGCGAGGCCGGTACGAACTTGGTCGACGATGCGACTGCAGCCTTCGAAGCCTATCCCGACGTGGCACGGGCGTGAAGAAACCGATTTTGAGGAAGGATTTATGTCAAAGCTAGATGAGATGGGGAAGAAAGTCCGAAAGCTTCAGCTGCGCGCCGCAGTTGCCAAGATGAAATTGCGCGACCTTGCAGAGAATCTCCCGGAAAAATGGACGGAGATAGAGGAAGTTGCCGAGGAAACGTCGGCCGTTTTTGCCGAGTTGGATGGTGCCAAGAGAGCGCTCGCTGCAATGAAGAAGTTACGATGACGAGCACATTCGCTACCCGCGACGGCTCCGGATGGGTGCCGGAATATCTCACCGCTATAGACGGCACGACCTGCATCGGCTGCGGCCGCTGTTTCAAGGTCTGCTCGCGCGAGGTCATGCACCTTCACGGCGTCGATGATGCGGGTGAAATCCTCGGCGCCTGCGACGGCGAAGACGACGATTTCGACGGCGAGCTCAATCGCATGATCATGGTCGTCGACCATGCCGGCCGCTGCATTGGCTGCGGAGCCTGCGGCCGCGTCTGCCCGAAGAACTGCCAGACCCATGTTGCGGCCGACCAGGTCGCAGCATGATCTGAGGAGACAAAACCAGGAGAACGGCGTTGCCCATAAAAATCTTTTGTCGCGTCCTGGGGCTGGTCCTCTGCAGCAACGCTCTGATTGTCTACTTCGCTTCTCATTCCATCCGTACAGTAGTCGTCACGACCCTGGCTTGTTCGTTGCTCCTTCAGTTGGCCTATTTCGCAAGCGTGCTATTTATGATCTGGCGGTCTGGCTGCGCTAGCCGAGCTGGCCAAAGGGCTGAGCATTTCGACAGTTGCAAGGAAGCTGGATGTCAGCCGCCAGACTATAAGGAAGCTGGATATCAGCCGCCGGAGTATAATCGGGTGAGGAATGAATCTTCAGATGTGCCCCAGTTCGTTCCGATGGGCGGCATATCGCTGCTGCGTTGAGGCGCGTTGACAAGATCAGAGCTGACGTGCTCCCCGTTTTGTCCGCGTTCATAAGTTAGCCTCGTTCACTTTTTGAGGTGCTCCCCGTCTTTGGGTCGCCCCGGGCCGGAACTTCCGGGGTAATGGCTCAGGGCGGCACGGCCGCCGATGAGCCTTTCATGAGCGATATCGGCGGTTTATTGCCGATCGCGCTATGGGGTCGGACTGTGTTGTAGTCCTTAAGCCATCAGGACCTCAGGACCGGGCGAACATCCATGACGATGAGTTGCGGGCGTTTCGGGGGTTGGCCGGGCTGTACCGGCGAAAATCGAAGGCCAATCTGGCGGCTGAGCTAAAAGCAGGGGTCCTGTTGGAGATCAGTGATGATGACTAGCCAAAGTTCAAGAGCGAAGCCTTCGAGGCGATCCACAGCGCCGTGGACGGCATGTACCGGGCCGGAACGATCGACAAGGCGACGCTGCGCAGCTTCGACGACAGTTCCGTAGCGGTGCCGCAAGAATTCGCGCCGGACGAGATCAAGGCGCTGCGTGAGAAGAGCCATGTCAGCGAGCCGGTGTTCGCGCGCTATCTGAACACGTCGGAATCGACGGTGCAGAAGTGGGAGACTGGCGCCAAGCGGCCGAGCGGGATGGCGCTGAAACTGCTGTCCGTGGTGCAGAAGCGGACTGGAGGTGCTGCGCTAAGCGTTTTGCCGAACGTGCGATAAGGCAATTATCATTCGTTATCTATTCACGACAGGCGCGGCGGTTCTTGTGCAAACAATTGCTAAAAGCGCCGCGATGATCCATCGTGTCTGCGAATGATTCTGCGTCCCAAACCCGTTCCGCGCCACCACGCCACGCTTGGCGGTGCCCCTTCGATCGCGCCGATGGCAACGGTGCCGGCCTGGCTGCGCAGGGCAATCGAGGCGTCGCCAACCGTTGAGGATGCTGCGCTTGCCGCGGGTGCCGCTCTCGGCGCGCTCGATGCGGTGGTCGCCGGGAAGAACAATGGGCAGGTGCCTGGCGGCAGCGGCTGGCGCTCACAGCCGCGGCGGCGACGGCTCGCCAGGGCGGGCGCGTCGAGGATGAGGCGGCATTGCGCGACGCCGTGTTGCTCACGCGGCCAGGCGATGATGTCGGTCCTGCTGGTCGGATGTTCTTGGCTTGGCGCCGCCTGGCAGCGCGTTCCGCGGAGGAATTGCTGACCAAGGCGAGCATCGCCGGAATTCTGGGGGAATTCGGTTACGCCCGTGCCGACGAGGCGGTCAGCGATCTGGCGGACGAGCTTCGCCAGGTCTCCGCCAATGCCGGGACGGTCGGAACGCTGACTGGCGCGTTCATGGCCGCTGAACGACACGGCTTCAGCGGCGCCGTCGGGGCCTGGCTCGCCGACGCTGTGCTGGCGCAGCGGCTGGGATGGTCGCACGCGGTGCCGTTACTGGGCACCGAAGTGGGCTCGGGCATGAATCCCGGTCGGCCGCGCAGCGTGGGCACCGTTGTTGCGGCAACTGGGATCGAGGTGGGGGCCGAGCGTGCGAAAACGCTGCTAGTTGCGCAGTCGCGCGCCGCGCTGCGTGCCATCGATCTCTCGACCGAGCTCGGCCGCCGCGCCGAGCGGATCACTGCCGTCGCGCCGAAATTGCGGGCAAAGGGTGCGAACGTGGTGATCGCGACGCTTCTGGGCGGAGACGCCGTCGTCGCCTCGCGCGGGGACAAAGACCGGCATGAGCGACCGCGGCCTGCGCCGCCTGTTCGACCGGCTGGTCGAATTTGGCGCCGTGCGCGAGCTGACGGGCCGCACCACGTTCCGCATCTACGGGCTTTAGGAAATGGCTGAAGCGGTGCGCAATAGGCGAGGCCGGTCAGATGACCAGCGATCAGGCGACCGCCTGTTTGATCGTGAGCTGGATCACCTGCCGCCAGAGGCGCGCTGGCGCGAATGGATGAACCGCGTCGAGGCGACGATCTTCGCGGCCAGTGAGCCGGTGACGCGCGAAACGCTGGCGCGCATCCTCGGCAAGAGCTGCAGCATCGACCTCCTAATCGACGACATCCGCGAGGAATTGCACGGCCGGCCCTATGACCTGGTCGCCGTCGCCGGTGGTTTTCGGCACCTGACCCGGCCTGCCTATGCCGACCCATTCACGCGGCTGACGGAACCAGTGAACGCGCGGCAGAGTTGTCGCAGTCCCAGGTGCTGATGCTGATGTGTTGTGGCCTATTTCCAGCCGATCACCCGCGCGGAATTGTCATCCTTCTTCGGCAAGGAGATTAGCCGAGACCTGGTAAGCCATCTGCGTGGCGCAGGCTTCATCGCCTCGGGTCCGCGTAGCCCGACGCCTGGTGCGCCCTACACCTACGTCACGACAAAAGAATTCCTGCTGGAGTTCGAGCTCGACACGCTGCGCGATCTGCCGGATTTCGAGGCGCTCGAGGATGCCGGTCTGCTGTCGAAGGAGAAGCTGCTGGCGGGTGACATCATTCCCGACTTTGCCGCAGGCCAAGAGGATGCCGGAGCTGAATTGGACGAATATCCAAGCCAACAAATCGGCTATGTTCCATAAGGGCCGTCTCCTATGCATCAGGCTCTGTACCGGTCATCCGGCTTAACCCTCTTACCGTTGCATATCGGATGACGGGCCACCCTCAGGCCCAGCAATCATAGGGTCTAGAGCGGCGGACTTTCATGTGAGTCCATACCCTGCGGCTGCGAAGTAATTTCTGCATTCTGTTGGAGAGAAGAGATTGCAGATATCGCCAATGGCCTGCCACAGGGCGTCGATGGTTCTGATGGCCTTTGCGCGCAGGTGCGCCTTGAGCTTGGCGAATGCCATTTCGATGGGATTGAGATCTGGGCTGTAGGGCGGCAGGAAGAGCAGCCATGCGCCTCTGGCCCGGATCGCTGCCTCGGCGGCCGGGCTCTTGTGGGCAGCGAGATTGTCGAGGATGACGACATCGCCCTTTGCCAGCGTCGGAGCGAGCTGCGTTTCGACATAGGTTTCGAAGATGCGCCGGTTCATCGGCGTGTCGATAACAAAAGGGGCCGTGAGCCCATGACAGCGCAACCGGGCGATGAAGGTCTGCGTCTTCCAATGCCCGAACGGTGCCTTTGAGCGCAGCCGTTGGCCCTTTAGGCAGCGGCCGCGCAGACGCGTCATCTTCGTAGTGGTTCCGGTTTCGTCGATGAACACCAGCCGATGTGGCTCAAGCCGCATCCGCGGCTGGCGCCTGGTCTGCCACTCCTGCCGCGCCTTGCTGACGTCGGGACGATCTTGCTCGCTGGCCAGCAGCGTTTTTTTTGAAGCGATAGCCATTCCTGAGCCAGCGCGAGATCGAGGCGGGGGCCACCTGGACGCCTGCAGCAGTAACCAGCTCGGCGGCAAGCTCCGGCATGGTGATGTCATCCTTCTCGGCCACACGGCCAAGCAGGAACGCACGATGCGGGTCGAGCTTGGAATGGCGGCGGCCACCGCTGGCCTTGGGCGCCAGGCTCTCGGTCTTTCGATAGTTCCTCATCAGGATCACGACAAACGAAACCGACACCCCAAAATGTGCCGCCGCCGCACGCCGCGAGTGGCCAGCCTCGACAAACCGCACAACACGTTCACGCAAATCGAGCGAATAGGGCTTGGGCATGGCAAATCACCTCCTACAGGAAGTGAATCATGAACCACGCCTCACTGGAATCCCTCGCGATTCAAACTGAACGTCCGACGCTCTAGTTCCATCGGCTGGATGCCCACACGGCGTAAAAAGCGGCTATCCTTGTCCTCGCCTGGATTGTCCGCTGTCAGCAGCGTGTCGCCGACGAAGATCGAGTTGGCGCCGGCAAAAAAAGCACAGCGCCTGCATCTCGTCGGTCATGGCGGTGCGGCCGGCGGAAAGACACACATGCGATTTCGGCATCATGATGCGCGCCAGCGCGATCACGCGCACGAATTCGATCGGCTCGATGGGCTTGGCGTCGGCAAGCGGGGTGCCGGGGA
>NZ_JAMYSE010000153.1:0-9395 GCF_040321795.1 Mesorhizobium sp. M0244
CTGCATCAACAGGCCGGACAGAAGACTGCACCCGACCAACGCGCCATAATGTCGAATTACCTCTTGCATCGCGGGAGCCATCCACAGAGGACATCGCTGGTGCCGACGCCATGAGCGGTGCTGCGCCATGACCCGATATTGCAGAATCGAGCTTAGGCTCTTGTCGTCAGGGTAGAGAGCTGGTCAGTGTCGTAACGGTTCCGCAAGTCTGCAAGCGCTTTCGGATCCGGAGAGCCGTGTGCAGCGAGCCTGGCAAGCTCTTCAAAATAGTGCTCGTGTCCAGGCGGAGAGACGGTCATCAGCACCCGCGCCGGCTCTTCGCTGACATTGGTGATGTTGTGCGGAACGCCCGGTGGAATGAACAGGTAGGTGCCCGCGGTCGCGCGGATCGTCTTGTCCCCAACATGGAGCTGACCGGTTCGGTTGCTCCCGGCGGCATGCGTAGCGCCGGCACCGATTCCACCGCACAGGCATCCGATGCCCAGGACGAAAGGATTGCACGCTTCTCCTGGACGTCCAGCGTCGCGTCAGTCAGCACGTCCTGAGGTCGCTCGAAATGCCGTGCTGGATGGAGCAACCGGTCAAGAAAAACATCAGGACCCTCGGGCCCGATTGGGGGAAAACTCGTCGAAATGGCTCCTTCCATCGATGGTCCTCCGCTTTGAATAGTCTCCTTTGTTGATGTCATCTTTGGTGGCTCTCGCGATTTTCACCAGCCGAAATTTTGGAGAGTTTCGAGCAAATTTCAATGGCCCGACAAGGCCAAATCCTCGCAGTTCAGCCCACGATCAACATTTTTTCGAACCGGTGAAACAATCGGCGTGAATGTCAGTTGTTGCGTCTGGGAAAAGTCGCGCGGCAGCGCCAGGGCGGTCGGGCAGGAGAATCAATCATGTCTTACATTGCCAGGAAGCGACTGAGCATGGGCCTCGTCGCAGGAATCTTGATGCTCTCGGCTGGCGGCTTTGCTCCGGTTTCAGCACAGGAAATCCCGAACGACTTCAGCGCAATCCTGCGTCAGAAGCTGCCGGCCGTGGTCGCGATCACGACGAGGCAGATCATCCAGGACCAAACGATGCTCGACGATTTTCTCAACCCCTTCGACAGCCGCGGGCCTGCCCAGCCGCAGGTGCGAGAAGCTCTCGGCTCCGGCTTCGTGGTCAGTCCGGAGGGCTACATCGTCACCAACAATCATGTCGTGGCCGACTCCACCGAAATCCACGTCGTATTCTCCGATAAGGAGACTTCGCCCGCGCGACTTGTGGGCCGCGATCCAGCAACCGACATCGCGGTGCTGAAGGTCGATCCACGCCCCAACATGACGACGACCGCCTGGGGTGACTCTGACGCAATGCAGCCGGGGGCCTGGACGATCGCGATTGGCAGTCCCTTCGGGCTCGGGGGAACCGTGACCGTCGGCGTTCTTTCCGCCCGCTCGCGCGACATCCAAGCCGGCCCTTACGACGATTTTCTCCAGACAGACGCCTCGATCAATAGAGGCAATTCCGGCGGCCCCCTGTTTAACGCGCGCGGCGAAGTGATCGGGGTCAATACGGCCATCGTCTCTCCGTTTGGCGGCAGCATAGGCATCGGTTTCGCCGTGCCGTCCCGAACCGCACGGAGCGTCGCCGATCAGCTGATCCGCACCGGCCGGATCGAGCGCGGGTTCATCGGAGTGCGTCTCCAGGAGGTGACGCCGTCGCTTGCCCAGGCGCTTGACATATCGAGCACCAAGGGAGCGCTGGTCGCCTCGGTCGAGCCCGGCAGTCCGGCAGAGAAGGCCGGCTTGCAATCGGGGGATGTGATCACCCGGTTCAACGGCAAGGACATTCAGGGCGTCCATGACTTGACGTTGGCGGCAGCTAACGAAAAGCCGGGGTCGAAAGCCACGCTGACAAGGAACCGCGGCGGCTCCCAGCAGGAGGTGGAACTGACCCTCGGTCAACGCAAGGACGAGGAGGTACAGACCGGTGCCGTTCCGAGTCCGGAAGCGGCGGACCAACGCCTCGGGCTGTCGCTCAGCACCATTCCGGACGAAGCGCGCCAGCAACTCGGTCTGCAGCCGGGTACCACCGGCGTGTTTATCCAGGAAGTGGCGCCGAATAGCCCCGCCGCCGAGAACGGCCTTCGACCTGGCGACGTGATTGTCTCGGCCAACAACCGGGATGTGGCACAGCCGTCAGATATCCAGGAGGAGTGGGCAAGATCCCGGCAGCAGCACAAGCCCATTCTGTTGCGCATAAACAGGCAAGGACAATCGCTCTTCATTGCCCTAGCTGCTTCCTGACGTAGCGTGCGTCGAAACCAAAAATGTGGCAAAGTTTCCGTTCCGTATCCGAAAGAACGGAATCAGGTCGCCGGAGCCCAAACATCACTCCAGCCGCCTCCTCCCATCTCGCGCGCGGCAAAAAGCAGCCAGCCGGCCGTGGCTCCCATCATCGTCCGCACTTGAGCAGCTCGTGCCGAGCCCGTGTCAATTTTGACGCACTCCGTTCCTATATAGCGTGATAGAAGACCTTCGCCGCGTTGGCGATGATGAAGACCGGCCTTGCCGGAACCGCGCAGCGAGCGCCCTTCCCGAAGACGCCATATGACCACATCTCGCACGGTCATTGTTGAGACGGCAGCGTCAAAGTTCGCCGCATCAGTTGCAACGAGTTCTGGAAAATCAGGCCGGACTTGATGCCCGCGAATGATAACGTCAGGTCGGCTCGCCGTGTTCTGCATCGCTCGTTGTCGATGGGTGGCGATCATAATCGATGGGCGGGGCAACATAACTTCGGCCTCGGCTCTGCCGAACTCCCTGCCGATTTGGAATGCCGCTGAAAGCTGTCTCATGAACGGAGGGCTGCACGTATTTTGGAGGCATCGTTGGATCTTCCCGCTTTCATTTAGTCGACAATAGCTGGTCCGCTTGGAACGGCAGTCCGTCACCGTTCAAAAGCCACCCGTCGAGGCGGCCCTTTCATTAGGAACCCTCCACATGACCAAACCCACCCAACGCGCCGCGGCGCCAACACCGACGTGCGTGCGACCGTGAAGCGGCAGCACCTGCAGGTTCAACACTGGCTTTCGCAGGCGATGCCGTCTTTGTCGCGGTCTAGCTTGCGGCCCCAAGAGCAGTTGGCTGGGTACCAACTTGCTTCATCGCACGAGCTGATTTGGGAACAGGTGCGCCGCGGCTCGCATGAATAGCCGCTTTGTGCGACCTGATGGCGGTTGATTAAGCCAAGCGGCTGGTTAGAAAGCGGCCGGTTGTCGGCATGCGCTAGACGCCACACCCAAGGCGCCTGAAAAGTTCCGGCCCACAGACCGAGCTTTGCCGCCTCTGCCTTCGCCTGCTGCCCCGCATAGGCGCCGTGGCTGTAGAGGGGCCAGTCCAGTGCCAAGCGGCCAGCGCTGAACGCTACGACCGTCCGCCCGATCGCAGTTCCCGACAAGACGCCCGTACCGATCACGATCGACAAAACTGCAATGCAGCGGTCGCGAAGCTGCCAGGAACTTGTCCAAGGCTTGGGCAGCGCGGCGCCCGCATGGGTAGTCAAAGCCCTTGGCGTCGTCGCAGTGCTGACGGCTCTCGGGCGCGTCGATGCCATTGAAACGAATCCTTTGGCCTGCAATCTCTACTGTGTCGCCATCGATCACCGAGGCGCGGCCTTCCATGTGGCCAGGCAATGGTTCTGTCCAGTTTGTTATCGTGCTCTGTTGGCCGGCGGTGCTCTGGATCGCGAATTGGGTGACTGCGGCGGCAAGCGTGCCGGCGCCGAGGAAGATCAGCCCCAAGAGGGGTCGCGGCAGCCGCCGTGACGGCATTCTTCTGCCGGCGCGCCTTCGCCAGCGGTCAGCCTGATTGGCGCCTTGATAACGGTGGCCTTTGCCCACGCCCGCTCTCCCGGAAGAGAGAATGCCGCCATTCCGGGCGAGAGTCCAGAAGCTGCACTAGCCGGTCGGCAACTGGTCAACGCGGGGGCACCGGCTCAGCCTTTCAACCGTCTCAACTATGGCCTTCGCAAGCGGGCATCAAGGTCCGCGTGAAGCACCTCCGGGGCGAGGAAGACCTTCGGCACGCCTCGCTGCAGGATTTTTGGGATGAAGACTAGAACGCCGTTTGTGTCTCCAAGACGCGACAACGCAAAGTTCACCGGCCCGGCCAAGCGCCGACTATTTGACAAGCGCGCAAATGGCGTATGCTGTCAGCGTCCAAGCTGTTGGGGACGTAGCGGCTACATGCGCTTGTGCTACCCACCCTGGAGCTGGGGAAGTAACCGGCAAGCTCCTAGAAATTAGAGCATTTGAATTTGACGCGCTGGCACCGCCACCTATGACGACTTTTGGCTTGGGACACCAAGCCTGTGCGGATTTGTCTGGGCTTGTATCACTCGCGCTTGCATACTGGGTGATTTCCCAACCGCCGACGCCGTCCTTCCCCGCCGGACCCTCAGCCCCCATTGCACCTCTAGGTCCCTGCTTGCCGGGAAGACCTTGTGGACCGACAGGCCCTTGGGGCCCTGGGGGGCCTGCCGTTGTGCAACCTGCAAGGAGGGCGACGCATGCTAGAGCGGTAATAATTCTCATGACCACCTCCCCGGTTTCCCGGTGAGTTGACGACAAAAAACATTCGCCAAATCAACCGAATGTACCACCACGCGATTGTCGTGGATAGGAACGCGATCGGCGGCTAACGGAACGTCGCATATGCGCCGTGACGACGGGCGGCCAGCAATCGTAGCGTAGAGTGTTGACGCGCCTTCCTTGCCGTTGAAGCTCTCGATGAAGCCGTATCCGGCATGATGTTCTTGGTGCCATCGTTTGTTCGGTACGTCAGGTTCGTTAAGCTTGGCGCATCCGGGCCACGGGGCACCGGGAGCACGCAAGTGCGGGCAGGCCGGCGTATGCAGATGAACTGCGAGTTCGAGCACATTATCTGGCCGCCCCTACGACTCGCCCGGATGCGCTGCGAGTGCGGATCCGTATTTGTCGTGTTGCCCGCTCGCTCCCTGTTCGTGACCAACGATGGAGGGAACCGTGCGTATTATCGGCATGGACATACACCGCGTAACCGCCGAGGTCGTGTCGTTGCTTGATGGCGAGATCGTCAAGCTCGGCCGCGTTCAAATGCTGCGCAATAAGCTCGAGGAGTTCGCCAGGAAGGAACTCACCCACGATGATCATGTGGTGATCGAGGCGACAGACAATGCTGCTGCCGTCGCTGAAGTGCTGTCGCCCTACGTCCATCGGATCGTGATCGCCAATCCCAAGCAGGTGCACATGACCGCGCACGCGAAGGTGAAGACTGACACGATCGACGCACTGTCCTTGCGAAGCTCTACGCCTCGGGCTTTGTGCCGGAGGTCTGGGTTCCGGATCCGGGGACCCTTGCCCTCCGAAGACAGGTCACCAGGCGGACACAGCTGGTTCGCCAGCGTTCGCGGCTGAAGAACCTGATCCAGTCAATCCTCCACGCCCACCTGATCCCGCCGTGTCCGCATAGGAACCTCGTCGGGATCAGCGGGCGCAAATGGCTGACGAGGCAAATATTGCCTGCGGATGAGCGCGCCGCCATCGAGCGCCACCTCGGCTTGATTAACCAGATCAACGAGGCGTTGACGGTGGTCGAGGCGGATATAGCCGTACATGCCCTTCAGGATCCGACAATCCGCCGCCTGATGACGTTGCCCGGCCTCAACGTCACCGTGGCTGCGAGCGTTGCCGCGGCAATCGGCGACATACGGCGCTTCAGCGATCCACAGAAGCTCGTTGACTATCTTGGCCTCAATCCGAGCGTGCGGCAGTCCGGTGAGGGGCCAGCCTATGACGGGCGCATCACGAAGCAGGGCCGCGGCCATGCGCGGGGGATGCTGGTCGAGGCGGCATGGGCGGCTGTGCGATCGCCAGGACCTCTTCGCGCCTCCCACAAGCGGATCGCCTCGCGCCGCGGGAAGCACATCGCGGCCGTCGCCACTGCGCGCAAGCTTGCAATGATCATCTGGCACATGCTGAGCAAGGATACCGCAAAAAAGCCTCCGCGCTGGGTCGTTGCGCCGAGGCTTTGGGCACGTACAAGCTACACCAACATGTCCGTTTATAAACGTGCGCTAATAATGTAAAAAACGGTGAACCACGCACAGGCGGAAGGGCGCACGCTCAAAGCTGGGGTGAAGCGGCAATATCAGTGATGACAAGTTGCGCACCCTGATTGTTCCACCTAGCTTTCGACCGAACGAGGGGACGAGGATGTCGGCTGTGTTGATTTGGCAAGATGATGTACTCCGTCACCGCTCATGCCGATGAAGGGAGGCTCGAACCGCAAATCTCGAAATGTCTAGTGATGGCCACTGGGACCCCGCACATTCGGGGATTCGAAGCTGATTTTCAGGTGGTGCTAAGCAAGGCCGGCAAGGTGGAGACGATCACCGTTATGCTAGGTATGCTCATACATCGCGCTTTGCTCTGAGTGGCGGCCCAGCAGCTTGGGTTAGGGGGGCCGCTGGGCCTGACCAGCGAGCGTTCGGGAATGCTCGACTGGCCGGTTAGTATTTTAGATAAATCTAATATAATCGAACCATGCGAACGAAGTACGCGGCGGTAAGAAAGTGGCTGGCGTCCGATTCACTTACCGCGCGGTTTTGCCTTGGGTTCTGGCGAGCTTTCGGAGGGGTTTGCAGCCAATTTTGCAGATCGCCGATCTGTTACCCACAGGGACCTTTTCCTCGCCACCAAATCGTCACGATCGCCCTCAGCGGTCGCTCGGCTATGCATCGCAGCTATGGCGTAGTCGGCTCTGTTGGTTCGATAGTCTTCTTTTTGGACAGTCATCGTTTGCTCCCAGTTTCATAGCCCCTCTTTTTGCCCTGGCGGGGAGATTAACTGCCGGTGCATTACGCGAGTCAATCGATTAAACGACCACTCCGCAGTCGCGAGGGCGGGAAGCAAGCCGACAATTTCAACGTTGGAACGGCTTACAGAGTGCCGGCAACACAGCCGCCCTTTCGTCGGGCTGCGTTGATCGCGTCCATGTTGCCCTTCAGCTCGCCGATCTTGGCTTCACGTACCTTGATGTCTGTGTTGTCCATCATGCTGCCAACCGGCAAGCCAAGCCAAAACACGCCGTCCACATCATGGCGGGCGGTTCTGTCTTGTATGGCCATTATCGGCGCGAGGTCGGAACTCGTTCGGTAAAGTTCGGCTTCCAACTGGCTGCAGGACTTGCCCGCGTATACGCGGACGAAACCAGCGTGGGCTTGATGTCGGCTGGGCGAGTAGCGCAGCCCGACAAAACGCTGATGGCTACAAACGCACATAACTTGATTCATGCTTCCCCCAAAATGCCCGCGGCTAGCAGGCGCTGAGGGCAGGACGAAGTCTATTTGCCTTGACGGCATGCGGAATATATTCCTATTTTGCGGGATGCCGCACCCTCGCCGACACGAAGCCGTTTCCGAATATCACCTCGCCAAAATTGAACGATAGGCGTGGCTTCTGACGGTAGAACTCCGCGACGCGCAGTTGTCGCTCAAGCCATTTGGCGAGCATTGGGAAGCGATCGACCATCTGCATCGGGACATAAAGCGGGCGCTCAATCTGCTTAACAATAGGCCGGCGGACTACGAAGAACCACATTTCGCGCCTATGTCGCGAGGGTGAAGAACTAGCCTGTCAGTTTAGTGAAGTCGTGGCGCCGCGCGCGAACATGTGCCAGCAAATTCGTTTCGTTTACGACCCCTGATTGAAAGAGATTCAGCGTGGTCGAGGCCAGAATCTGACCGTCTATCGGGGTGCTGTACCATTTGGCGTCGGCGGTTACCTGGTCGACAACCCGCTGGCAGATCGCCCGATCTTTAGGTCTAAGGAACTGACTTTTCGGTGCTCGTTGCATCTCGACGCCTTGAAACGGGGAGTCACTGTCTCCCGCGCGATACCCATGCGTGGTCTCCGAGCATGGACCCTAAACGCATTCAGACGGAAAATTGCCATTCGTTTGAGTGGTACCGATGTCGCGTGGATAAGTGGCGGTCCGCGAGCTAATCCACCATGTCG
This sequence comes from Mesorhizobium sp. M0244, assembly GCF_040321795.1. Lineage (NCBI taxonomy): Bacteria > Pseudomonadati > Pseudomonadota > Alphaproteobacteria > Hyphomicrobiales > Phyllobacteriaceae > Mesorhizobium > Mesorhizobium sp. M0244. Next base: position 8,038 of record NZ_JAMYSE010000153.1, read on the forward strand.
CGCAGCGGCTTCTTGCGCTTTGGCGTCCTGTACTTCTCGACCAGCCTGACCTTGTCGATGTCGATCGTCACCAGTGGTCCCAGATCGACGGTCACCCTGCCGCCTTCCTCGTCTACGCGCGTGATCTCTCCGGTAAGCTCGATCTGCTGCCCCTTCTTCACCTTGGTATGATCGATGATCGAATGCGGAAAGCTATAGCTCGGAATCGAGACGTTTACGCAGTGCTGAATGACCCGTTTGCGAAGGCGGCCGGGATCGCCACCTCGTCACGAATGGAAATTCCGCGCGCCGTTCCATGAGTCTGGTGCGCTCGGTGCCTTACTCAAGATATTGCTAATTATGGATGAGCCTGCTTCCTCCAATCGATGGATGAAGCCGATCGTGGGCCGGTGCTATTTTGATGCATCGCGCGACTTACCCGACAAGAGCTGGCTCCAGGGGCAAAATATGAGCAAGACGACTCTCATTGCTATCGCAATCCTCGCGATCAGTGTCGGCTGTGCCGAAGCCAAGGACCGTAAGGTCGAAACTGCGACGCTCGGCACGTACGCCAATTCGAAGAACCTGCCGGTTTGTACCGCGTCAAGCTCACCCTTCGAAGTCCTCGGTGATGAATGTTTTCTCGTCACAGGTTCGATGATCTATGGCGACATCGCCGAACTCTCCCGGACAATCACTTTGAGTTGGTAGCCTAACCAACAACCTCCCAGCGCGGCCTCCATTCTCCGGTATGAAGTTGTTGCGTCGCAGGGGCTGCCTTCGCCCAGATATCGACCCAGTCTTCGCGCGTCGCCAATACCGGCGCAATCCCCAGTCACCACGGGCCTCTCCAAAATTCTTATGCCGTCCGCACCTGCGGTCGAGCGTGTCGCGCCAACACAGCAGCGCCTCTGCATCGTTTGGGCAACCCAACGCATAGCTTCCGGTCCGGAAACTCGCTTACGCGTCTCATCGTCCATTCGGCAGCGGAAAATTAGGCCGATTTGGCAGTGCTCAGAATCGCGTAGCTGTCCTGCGATCCGCTCGGAGAGGATGGCGAGTGGTTGCGGCAACTGCGCCTCAAGCTGGCTGGCGACCGCCGTCTGCAGCGCGCTGCTGCGGAGCAGCGCTGACGCTGCGTTCGTCCGGACGGTCGCAAGACCGCTTGATTGTATCCGGCCTGGAGACAGACAAACGCCGGCGCAATCTCACCCTGAAACCAAAAGACAATATCGATGACCTCCAACAGCTATGCTCCCAAGGGTTCAAGCGCCTGCAAACATTCGTAAGCGTCACGAGCACCGCACGACTGTCCTTGCTTGACAGAGGCAGGATTCAGATGCGGGCCGCTTTGACCCGCTTGGGCATGAAGTACGAGC
>NZ_JAMYSE010000154.1:0-9318 GCF_040321795.1 Mesorhizobium sp. M0244
AGCAGCGGTATGGGTTGGCCGTCGACCTACCTTCAGGACTATGCCAGCGGAACGCACATTTTCGCGGCACAGCTCCAGAGCCTGATCATGGAGGGTGTATTTGCCAAGTTCCCCGATCTTACCTTCGTGATGATCGAGGCGGGCATCAGTTGGGTGCCCAGTTTTATCTGGAAGAGCAAGAAAGACTGGCATGGTACCCGCGGCGAGGTCCCGTGGGTGAAGCGCTCTCCCGCGGTGGAAATCCGGGATCGTGTCCGGTTTACAATCCAGCCATTCGATACGTCGAAGGATCCGGTGCACGTCGAGAAGCTGATAGAGCATCTCGGCTCCGAAGACATGCTGCTCTTCTCTTCCGACTACCCGCATTGGCAGTTCGACGGAGATGATCCGATGCCGCCCGGTTTTCCAGCGCGGCTTCGCCACAAAATCGCGCAGGAGAACCCGTTGCGGACTTACCCACGGCTGATGGAGACGGTGTAATGAACGATACGATAGCCAGCCCGAAGCAGCCGGTGCGTTCCACATCTTCGGTAGGCATAGCCGATTGCGATATCCATCCGGCGCTCAAAGACCGCTATGGCCTTCATCCGTATATGTCAAAGCGATGGCGCGATCATCTCGATCAGTATGGAGAGTTGGGATTCGAGGCGTTTACCAGCGGCTACAACTATGACGGATCCAATCCAATGTCGTGCCGTCGTGACGCCTGGCCGGATGGCGGGCTGCCCGGTTCGGACCTGGCGCTCATGAGGAAGCAGCACCTCGATCCCAACAATGTCGTCTTCGGTGTGCTCCAACCCATGGTAGGGCTGCCCAACGGCGGGCGCAATCTCGATCTCAGCAACGTGTTGTCCACGGCGATCAACGATTGGCAGATCACCGAGTTCGTCGAGCCGGAGGATCGGCTGAGAGCGTCCGTTGTGGTCGTTCCGGACGATGTCGTTGCCTCGGTCGCAGAAATCGAAAAGCGGGCTCTCGATGCGCGATTTGTCCAGGTGGAGATATTCGCAGGGACAACCGAACCATTGGGCCACCGGCGCTACAGGCCTATCCTGGAAGCTGCGGCTCATCATGGCTTTCCGATCGGCATGCACATCGGAGGCCGAGCCGGCGCCCGGACTGCCAGCGGCTGGCCGTCCTACTACTGTGAGGACCATTTGGATCTCACCTTCGCTGCGCAAACGCAGATTATGAGTCTCATTCTCGATGGCGTGTTCGATCAGTTGCCATCTCTCAAGGTGGTCATCGTCGAGTGCGGCTGTACCTGGTCGATCGGACTTGGACACCGGCTCGACATGTTGTGGCGGCGCATGGGCTCGGAAGTGGCGAGCCTGAAACACCCGCCTTCGCAGTATCTTCGCAAGCATTTCTACTTTTCCACACAGCCGGTGGAAGAGCCGGACAATCCCGAGGAACTGAACTACCTGTTTGATCAGATCGGTTGGGACAAGCTGCTGTATGCCAGCGACTATCCTCACTGGGACTTTGACGATCCACGCTACGCCTTCAAGGCTCGAATATCCGAGGAACACAAGGCGATGCTGTTTCGGGAGAACGCCAGAAACGTTTATCGGAGCCTGTAACGCGAACACCCGAGTATCAGCATGCGCATAATGCGCCAGGCACTACGCCAAGATACAGCAGGGTAGCCGCTTCATATGTGGCCCACAGGAAGGATTTCGATGGCTGGGCAACCGACGGCGCAACGAACTGGTCCTGACCAGACGTGTTGTCCTGTTTCACGCGAATGGAGACTTGAGTGGGTCGAGAAAGCGAACTGCGCGGCGGACACAGACCTATCCGTCCGGTCCGACAAAATTGATCTGTTGAACGTGCTCAACGAAGCAAAAGATTTCTGGGCCAGAACCTTGTCCGGTCTTCAGCGAAAATTGGTCATAGGTCTTGGAGGGGTCTCGTGGTTTCCGACCTGGTAGATTTGTGCAAGCCTGAGTCAAGAGTGCGTAGACACGGAACGACCGAGCCGGTCCTTTCGGTTTCGCAGTTGGTGACCTCCTTCCGTGTCGGAGGGCGCTGGGCGCCCGTCGTGGACGGCATATCGTTTGACATCGGCGCAAGAGAGACAGTCGCCGTCGTGGGCGAATCCGGCTCGGGAAAGAGCGTGACGGCTCTCTCGATCATGCGGCTCAACTCGCCAGCTTCGAGCAGGGTGGAAGGGTCGATCAAGCTTGAGGGGCAGGAGCTGCTCACGCTCTCGCAAGCAGAAATGCGTCGTATCCGCGGCAACGACATTGCCATGATTTTTCAGGAGCCGATGACCTCGCTGAACCCGGTACTCACAATCGGGTTCCAAATAGCGGAATCGCTGATTCTGCACCGCAGCCTGTCGCGATCCGAGGCTGAGTTGGAAACGATTAGGCTGTTGGAGAAGGTACGGATCCCGGCGGCGAAGTCGCGCTTCCACGAATATCCACACCACTTCTCTGGGGGCATGCGCCAACGCGTGATGATTGCGATGGCGTTGGCCGGCAAGCCAAAGCTGCTGATTGCCGATGAGCCGACGACGGCACTGGACGTGACGATCCAGGCGCAAATCTTGGAGCTGATCAAGGAGCTGCAGAAAGAGGAGGCCATGTCCGTCCTCTTCATCACGCACGACATGGGCGTCGTCGCCGAGATCGCCAACCGCACGGTGGTCATGTATAACGGTCAGGTGGTCGAGGCTGCGCCGACCGAGGACATCTTCAAACGCCCCGAACACCCCTACACGCAATCGCTGCTTGCAGCCGTCCCAAAGCTCGGCTCGATGAAGGGGCGAAGGCGGCCAATGCGTTTCACGATCGTCGACCGCACGACTGGCCAATCCGACGTGCCGGCCGAGGTGCCGGACACTGTCAAGGAGGCGGAGCGCCCGGTGCTGGAGGTTGCGGGCTTGACTAAGCGCTTCGAAATCCGGTCGGGCATGTTTTCTTCGGTCAAAGGCCGGGTCTACGCGGTCGAGAATGTCTCCTTCAGCGTCAAGAGCGGCGAAACCTTGGCACTGGTCGGCGAATCAGGCTGTGGTAAATCGACGACAGGCCGGACGGTGATGCGGTTGACTGAGCCCCTCTCCGGGTCGATTTTGCTCGATGGTGTTGACCTTGTAAAACTTGGTCAATCCGAGTTGCGCAAACAGCGTAATCGCATTCAGATGATCTTCCAGGATCCGTTCGCATCGCTCAATCCGCGCATGGATGTCGGCACAGCGATCATCGAACCGCTGCTGATCAACAATCTCGCCAGCCGCTCGGAAGCACGCGATAAGGTCGCTGACCTCCTGCAGCGGGTAGGTCTTTCGCCTGACATAGTCAACCGCTTTCCGCATGAGTTCTCGGGTGGCCAGCGCCAGCGCATCTGTATTGCCCGTGCGCTTGCACTCGAGCCGCGGCTCATCATAGCGGACGAAGCCGTCTCGGCGCTGGACGTGTCTGTGAAGGCGCAAGTCGTCAACCTTATGCTGGATCTCCAGGCTCGTATGGGCCTTGCCTATCTTTTCATCTCGCACGACATGGCAGTGGTCGAACGCGTTAGCCACCGCGTGGCTGTGATGTATCTTGGCGAGATCGTCGAGATCGGCCCGCGCGAGGCGATTTTTCAGAATCCGCAGCATCCGTATACCAAACGGCTGCTCGCGGCAGTGCCGATCGCAGATCCGGCACGGCGCCTGCAGAAACGCCCGGTCTCAAATGACGAAATCAAGAGTCCGGTCCGGCCTGCAGACTACGTCCCACCTATACGCCAGTATCGTGAAGTCTCGCCTGGCCACGCAGTCATGATTTGGGGCGAGGAATGGGAGCAGGAGAACCCAATGGGCACTACAGCCTATTGGTCCTTAAACAACTAGAGGGAACGAAAATGAAGATCAAACTCATGACATCGACGTCCAGAACAACTGCAGTGCGTTGGTTACTAACGACTGCCTTTATCGGCGTTTTATCCGTCGGCACGGCGAAGGCGGACACGCTGCGCGTAATAGAGGGAAGCGCCCTGAAAATTGTTGATCCCATTGTAACAACATCGGGAGACACGCAGATCCACGGGTATCTGATTTACGATAAATTGTTCGAATTCGACAGCAGCGGCACACCTCGTCCCCAAATGGCCGACAAAGTTGATGTGAACTCGGACAAGAAGACCTACACAATCACGCTTCGCAAGAGCCTGAAATTCTCCGACGGAGCTCCAATCACCACTGACGACGTGATCCAGTCCCTGAAGCGCTGGGAGTCTCGGGATGTGGTCGGTGGACTCCTTGGATCCCGGGCCAAGGAGATGGTGAAGGTCGACGATCTGACGTTTCGGATCGAGCTTAATGAGCCGTTCGACGTTCCCTCGGCGCTTGCCAGTACTGAGGGTAATGTCCCTTTCATAATGCCCAAGCGGGTCGCCTCCCTGCCACCAACGGAACAACTCACCGATACAACCGGTTCTGGTCCGTATAAGTTTGATTACTCCAACTGGAAGCCAGGGCAAACGCCCGTCTACACCAAGAACTCCTTCTACACTCCGCGCAACGACCCGCCGAGCTTCTATTGGGGTAAGAAAGAGGCAACCTTTGATAAGATTGAAGTTTCTTACATTCCCGACCCAAACACCGCGATGGCGGCGATGCTCACTGGGAAACAAGATATCTGGCTAACTCCTGCGATCGACAACGCTTTGGCGCTGCGAAAAGATCCGAAGCTCGTGGTCTCGAAAGGATATTTCGTGCAAAGCCTCTTCGTGGTGAATCATGAGGTGCCACCGTTCAACAACATAAAGGCGACTGAGGCTCTTACCTACCTGATCGACCAGAAGGAGGTCATGCAGATCTCTGTGGGTGACCCGCAATTCTGGCATCCCTGCTACGCTTATCTCACCTGCGAGGGAAAGTATGGCGACGAGTCCGCCTATAGCGGCCACCGGGGTGCCGCGGACTTTGACAAGGCTAAGGAGCTCTTCAAAGAAGCCGGTTACGATGGAAAGCCGATTGTGATCTTCGATCTAACCGATTGGGCAGAGGCCCACGCGAGATCGTTGTACTTGGCGCAGCAGTTGAGAAAGATTGGCGTCCAAGTAGACCTTCAAGCAATGGATTGGGCTACCGTGACGTCGCGCCGCACGTCTAAGGCGCCTGCTTCGGAAGGCGGGTGGAACCTGTTCCCTACCTACATGGAGGTGGGACCTGCCAGTTCCCCGATCACCCATCTGATGCTGGCTGCGAACTGCGACAAGGCTTGGTTTGGTTGGCCTTGCGATGAAAAGCTCGAGAAACTGAGAGCTGCCTTCGCCAGCGCAGTCGACGAGAACGAGAAAAAGAAAATTACTTTTGAACTCCAAGCCCGCGCATCAGCCTATTTTCCCTTTGTCATGACGGGAGAGTACGGCATTCCGACTGTTTACGGAGCCGACCTCGAAGGGTTCAATCCCGAGGCACCTTATGCCTATTTCTGGAATATCCGGCGGAAGGGCCAGTAGCGCAACGCGTCTACGGTTTGTGAGGTAAGTATGATCAGGTATCTCATTACCAGGGTCCTTTCCGTCATTCCGGTGGTGGGGATCGTGACCGCCATAGTTTTCGGTCTGACGTATCTGAGCCCTGGAGATGCCGCGGCTATGCTGGCGGGCGACTACGCGACGCCCGCCCAGATCGCTGCGATTCGGGAGAGCCTTCATCTCGGTGATCCGCTGGTTGTCCAGTATCTTCATTGGTTGGCGAATGTCGTCCAGGGGAATCTGGGAAACTCGATCTTTTCCAGACAGCCAGTATTCAATCTTATTCTGTCGCGAGTAGAACCGACGATTATTCTCGCGACCGCAGCAACTGTGGTTCAAATAGCCGTCTCGCTGCCGTTGGGATTGTTGGCAGCACAAAAGAGAGGGGGCATCGCTGATCGCTTAGTATCGCTCTTCGGGGTTGCGGGGACAGCGATACCTCCCTTTCTGATAGGGTACGTGCTGATATTCACGTTCGGTGTGTACTTTGGGTCAATGCCGGTCTCCGGGTTCCCAGGATTCGACCGCGGTGTGACGGAAGTCTTGCGGCATGTGCTTCTGCCCGCAACCATGTTGGGATTTGCGCAAACGGCACTCATCACTCGAATCACAAGAGCGAGCGCAATCGAAGTGCTGAATCAGGACTTTATCCGTGTCGCGCGAGCGAAAGGGCTCGACGAGTTCACGATCCTCGTTCGACACTGCCTTAAGCTGATCGCTGTACCTCTGGTCACCGTAGTTGGAATGTCGTTCGCGGGTATGCTTGGTGGTGTCGTAATAACAGAGACTGTCTTCGCAATTCCCGGGGTCGGTAGCCTCCTCGTGGAAGCCATCCAGCACCGGGATGTTCCGGTCATTCAGGGGGTCCTACTGATAAGTGCGTGTGTGTATGTCATGGTAAATCTGCTGGTGGACCTGTCGTACCCCTTAATGGACCCGAGAATTAAATATACTTGAGGAGTTAGGCCGTATGACGTTTTCCCTGTTGTGGCCGCATATGACGCGCCTGCCGGCGTCGGTGCGTGTCGCCGTGATTTTCATGCTTTTGGTTGTGCTCGTGTCGTATCTGGGTCCTGGGATAGCCAATCTTAATCCCTTGTCGATAAGTCCGGAGTTGAGACTCAATCCGCCCAGTAGCGCCCATTTGCTGGGCACCGATATGTTCGGGCGGGACATTTTCACGCGTGTGCTTTACGGCGGGCGGGTCTCGCTCGCAATTGGACTGGCCACTGCGGTTCTGGCGACAACAGCCGGAACAATCTTGGGTCTTGTGGCAGGTGCCGGACAGGCATCAGACAAGATCTTGATGAGGGTGATGGACGGCATTATGGCGATACCGGGGATCCTGCTCGCCATTGCCTTGGCAACGATCTTCGGTGGCGGGATCTTGACCGTAATCCTGGCTTTGGCGATACCGGAAGTGCCCGGTGTTGCAAGATTGGTTAGGAGCTTAACGCTGACGCTCCGGGAGCAGGTCTTCATAGAGGCGGCTCGGTCATACGGCGCTAGTCCTCTGCGGCTATTATTCAAGTACATTTTGCCGAACGCGTTGGCCCCAATCACCGTGCAGGCGACATATATCTGTGGCCTGGCTATTCTTTATGAAGCCTACCTGAGCTTTGTCGGTGTCGGGGTTCCTCCTGAGCACCCGAGTTGGGGCAATATCGTCGCCGAAGGCCGGTCGTTTGCTCTGATCGCACCTTACCTAATATTGTATCCAAGCCTCGTAATTGTGGCTGTAGTATTGGCTATCAATTTGATTGGTGATGGCCTGCGTGACATGCTCGACCCTCGCTTCGCGCTACCCGACTAGGTCGTTGCGCAAGATCGTCGGCCGACGCCTCGTCGAGTGGTATATGAGGATCGAAGGGCCAAACGACCGAGGATATTTCGAACCTCAACGCAAATCGATTGCAGCTTGCTGGAGTGTCCTCACCTGCGCGCTGAGCTGACAGGATATTGAATCATGGCGGCGAGCTATCAGTCACCATCGAAAGTTAACCTGACCACATCGGTTGGGACATTCCCACTCTCGAAAATGCACTCCGTGCTAGAACGGCCTACTCTTCGCCCGCGTACCTCGGCGAGGTCGCCGGAAAGCCCGAGAAATGCCCAAGAATTTAAACGCTTCCGGATACGGCCATCCGAACAGTTAGCCATGACCTCAAGGGACATAGAAATTATGCAAAACGATCCTCTCAGCCTTGATGAAATCGTCCGCCGCGTGAATGCGAAAGCCGCCGACTACTGCGCCTTAAGCGATCGCATCTGGGCAATGCCAGAATTAGCGTTTGAGGAGCATCGCTCGGTTGCAGAGCACGTCGCTATGCTTGAGCGCGAAGGTTTTCGCATCACAGCGAATGTCGGCGGCATCGCTACCGCCTTCGTCGCCGAATTCGGCAAGGGGAGCCCCATCATTGGCATCCTTGGCGAATACGATGCGCTTCCCGATCTTGCTCAAGTGTCGGGCGCAACTGAGCCCAGCTCATCAACCGCGGGAGGACCAGGTCATGGCTGCGGGCACAATCTACTCGGTTCTGGATCAGCGCTTGCAGCAGTTGCATTAAAAGATGCGCTCGGAGCTGAAAGTATTGAAGGTACTGTGCGCTATTATGGCTGCCCCGCAGAAGAAGCTGGAGGGGGTAAGGCCTACATGGCCCGAACCGGCGCTTTTAACGATCTCGATGCAGCCTTGTGCTGGCACCCAGCAGTGGTAAACGAAGTGTTAACAAAGTCCACGAACGCTGCAGTGTGGGCTCGTTTCTCCTTTACTGGTCGCGCGGCCCATGCGGCGGCGGATCCACATTTGGGGCGCAGCGCGCTCGACGCGGTGGAGTTGATGAATGTGGGCGTCAACTACATGCGCGAGCACATGCCCTCAAACGCTCGCGTTCACTATGCGATTACCAACGCCGGCGGTGAGGCCCCTAACGTTGTGCAGGCGTATGCTGAGTCAGCTTATTCTGTTCGTTCTCCGAACTTGCAAGATGCTGAGCGGGTGTTCGCGCGCGTGAAAAAGATTGCAGAAGGTGCTGCGCTTATGACCGAGACCTCTGTTAAGGTGCAAATCACTGGCGGCTACTCCAACATTTTGCCCAACAAAGCGCTGCAGGACGTCATGTATGAGAACATGCGCCGTGTTGGCCCGCCCGCCTTTGACGGCGCTGACTATGAGTTCGCCAAAGAGCTCCGCCAAATGGCCCTGACGGACGAAGATGTGCTGGCCAGCGTCGCGTCGCGCGATGTTTCGCTGAAGGACAAAATGCTCCACGATAGCCTCCTACCATTGGGCACAGACCCAATCGAGATGGGCTCGACAGATGTGGGCGACGTCAGCTGGATCGTGCCGACTGCACAGTGTCAAACAGCCTGTTTCGCCATCGGCACGCCCTTCCACAGTTGGCAGCTCGTCACCCAAGGCGATTTGCCTGCTGCCCACAAGGGGATGATATTGGCTGCCAAGGTGATGGCTTCTACGGCGGCAGATTGCATACGCAATCCAGAAATCATCGCTCGTGCAAAGGCGGAGTTGAAGCAACAAACGGGGGGGCGGCCATATCTCTGCCCAATACCTTTGGACGTTATGCCCAGCACTCTGCGGGCGAAGGCGTCATAAAGCCCGGTTCCAATCGCCGACGTGACAAAGCATGGCAGGCTCGCTTCGGTTCCACGCACCCGATGTCGCCCTGTGGTGGTGCATTTTGATCCAATCTGTCTATTCCGCAGATGGAGCGAGGTTATTACGTTTAACATGGCTTCTCGGATCAGTTCCGTCTCGCTTTTGCCAGGGAGGAAAAATGGCTAAGCACGTGGTGGGCAAGGCAGAGGATGTCGGCCCGGGCATGC
>NZ_JAMYSE010000155.1:0-8781 GCF_040321795.1 Mesorhizobium sp. M0244
AGACAGAATCTAGTATGCAGTCTCGCTTCGTCCAACTCCCCTCTTCCGCTTCTGCCATAATGAGTGGCTGTTGCCAGAAACGGCACGCTGCGCTCATACAGGCAGGCGCAAACGAGGGACCGACATGCCTGCCCAAAGCAATCTCAAGCCGGTGCTGACCGCTGCCGACGTCAACGCGCTGATGGCGACCGTTTTCCCGCAACTCAACGACCAGTTCACCTTCTATGAGGCGGTGGAGGTGTTTCCAGGCGGCTGCATCGTGCGGCTCAATGCCGACGAGCGCCATTTGCGCCCCGGCGGCACCGTGTCGGGCTCCTCGCTGTTCACGCTGGCCGACATAGGCGGCTATGTCTGCGTGCTCTCGCATGCCGGGCCGGATGCTCTTTCGGTCACCACCAGTCTCAACATCAATTTCGTCCGCAAGGCCGAGGCCGGGCCGATCGATGGCCATTGCCGCATCCTCAAGCTCGGCAGAAGCCTGATGGTATTCGATATCGACATCGTCGCCGGGCCGGAGGGACACACGGTAGCGCACGCGACGGGAACCTATTCGATCCCGCCGAAGCGGATTGGAGATGTGGTAAAATAATACCTTCTGCTCAAATCATTGTTTTTGCTTGATTTTACCCCAGAGCTAGCTTTTCATGCGCCTTGACGTAGTCGCCGCCCTCTCCTATAAGCCCTCACGGAACAGCGGCCCGCAAAGGCCGCCGTTTTGTTATTGGCGACGGGCAAGTGCCTTTCGCCAATCCAAGCAACAAGAAACGCCTTCTTTTGAAGGTCCGAACCGAAAGCAACAATCCATGGCAACCTTTTCGCAGAAGCCTGCGGATGTGGTGAAGAAGTGGGTGCTGATCGACGCCGAGGGTCTCGTCGTCGGCCGTCTCGCCACTGTCATCGCCAATCATCTTCGCGGCAAGCACAAGCCCACCTTCACTCCGCATGTCGACGACGGCGACAATGTCATCGTCATCAATGCCGACAAGGTGGTGTTCACCGGCAAGAAGTTCACCGACAAGGTCTATTACTGGCACACCGGCCACCCCGGCGGCGTCAAGGAACGCACCGCGCGCCAGCTGCTTGAGGGCCGTTTTCCCGAGCGTGTCGTCGAAAAGGCCGTCGAACGCATGATCCCGCGTGGCCCGCTCGGCCGTCGCCAGATGAAGAATCTCCGCGTCTATGCAGGCACGGAACATCCGCATGTCGCCCAGCAGCCCGTCACCCTCGACGTGGCCAAGCTGAACGCCAAGAACAAGAAGGTTTCGTAAGATGGCTGAGCTTTCCTCGCTCGCAGAACTCGGAACTGCCACCGGCAACACCAACACCCAGCCGGCAGCACCCGTCCATGTCCAGAAGCTCGACAAATCGGGCCGCGCCTACGCCACCGGCAAGCGCAAGAACGCCATCGCCCGCGTCTGGGTGAAGCCCGGCTCCGGCAAGATCGTCGTCAACGACAAGGTGTTCGCCGAATATTTCGCGCGTCCGGTGCTGCAGATGATCCTCAACCAGCCGATCATCGCCGCCAACCGCGCCGGCCAGTACGACATCGTTGCCACCGTCATTGGCGGCGGCCTTTCCGGCCAGGCCGGTGCCGTGCGCCACGGCATCTCCAAGGCGCTGACCTATTACGAGCCGGCGCTGCGCGCCGTGCTCAAGAAGGGCGGCTTCCTGACCCGCGACAGCCGCGTCGTCGAGCGCAAGAAGTACGGCAAGGCGAAAGCCCGCCGCTCCTTCCAGTTCTCCAAGCGTTAAGCGCAGCGCAGCTTTCAGAAGACGAAAAGGCCGCCTCCGGCGGCCTTTTCTATGAATGGCGGCACCAATCACCGGCGGCAGGCGCGGCTCGCTCGCATCGTGGCAGACTTCAGGCCTTGATGAAGTCAATGAACGCCCGCAACGGCGCCGGCACGAGGCGCCGGCCGGGATAGTAAAGGAACGGCCCGGAGAAGCTCTGCCACCAGGGCTCAAGCAGCGGTTCGAGCGCCCCGCTCTCGAAGTGAGGGCGTAGCCAATCCTCGAACAGACTGATGATGCCGGTGCCGGCGACGGCTGCATCGACTTTGAGGTCAGTCGCCCCGCCCAGGGTCACGAGAAGCGGCCCCGTCGGGTCGACCCGCACCACCTCGCCGTCGCGCTCGAATTCCCACGGCGGCATCGCACCGCTGGCAAAGCGGCCGCGCAGGCAGGCGTGGCCGAGCAGGTCGCTCGGGTGTTGCGGCCGGCCATGACGATCCAGGTAGGCAGGGCTGGCGGCGGTGGCGAAGCGCTGCACGCGCGGTCCGATCGGCACGGCGATCATGTCCTGCTCCAGCCGCTCGTCATAGCGGATGCCGGCGTCGCAGCCGGCCGCCAGCACATCGACAAAGCTCTCCTCGGCGACCACCTCCAGCCGGATGCCGGGATAGGCGGCAAGGAACCGCGGGACGATGCTGGGCAGGACCAGCCGCACCGCGCTGACCGGCACATTGAGGCGCAACGTACCTGCCGGCCTGTCGCGAAAGCCGTTCACCACGTCGAGGGCCGATTCCACCTCGGTCAAGGCAGGACCGAGCCGCGCCAGCAGGCCTTCGCCGGCTTCGGTCAGGACGACGCTGCGGGTCGTCCGGTTGAGCAGCCTGACACCGAGCTGCGTCTCGAGGCGGCGCACCGCCTCGCTCAAGCCGGACGCACTGCCGCCGCTGGCGCGTGCCGCATCCCGAAAGCCTTTGGCGCGCGCTACGGCCACGAAGGCGTTCAGATCCCCGAGATCAATCTGCATTGTTCGTCATTCCGCACAGCCCGTGCGAATTGTAGCCAATTATCATGAGATCGGACAGCGTCTATCTGTGCACCATCCCTGAAGGAGAAAGACCATGTCCAGCGTCGACCAGTCCGGCACATTCATCCTCGGCGACCGCAAAGTGAGACGGCTCGGCTACGGCGCCATGCAGCTCGCAGGGCCAGGCGTCTTCGGCCCACCAAAGGATCACGACGCGGCATTGGCCGTGCTGCGCGAAGCCGTTGCACAAGGCGTCAATCACATCGACACCAGCGATTTCTATGGCCCGCACGTCACCCACCTGTTGATCCGCGAAGCGCTCGCACCCTATCCCGGCGACCTCATGATCGTCACCAAGATCGGTGCCCGACGCGGCACGGATGGCTCATGGCTACCGGCCTTCTCGGCAGAAGAGCTGACACAGGCGGTGCACGACAATCTGCGCAATCTCGCGCTCGACGTGCTGGAAGTGGTCAACCTTCGGATCATGTTCGACGCACATGGCCCCGCCGAAGGATCGATCGAAGCGCCGCTGACGGCACTCGCCGAGCTTCAGCGACAAGGTTTGGTGCGTCACATCGGATTGAGCAACGTCACCGCTGCGCAAGTCGCGGAAGGTCGCAGGATTTGCAAGATCGTCTGCGTGCAGAACCAGTACAATCTGGCGCACCAAGGCGACGATGCCTTGATAGACAATCTGGCCCGCGATGGCATCGCCTATGTGCCGTTCTTCCCGCTCGGCGGGTTCAACCCGCTGCAGTCGTCGACCTTGTCCGAGGTCGCTGCGCGCCTCGACGCCACGCCCATGCAGGTCGCGCTCGCCTGGCTGCTTCGCCGCGCGCCCAACATTCTTCTGATTCCCGGCACGTCTTCCGTCGCACATCTGCGAGAAAACCTCGCCGCTGCCGACCTCGAACTGTCGGACGATGTCGTCAAGGAGCTGGATAGTGTGGCAATGGCGGCCTGCGGGTAGATTACCGAAGGCGGTGACGAGCCAATCTCCCCCAAGTGGGTTCCCTTGCGGAGGAGATGGCCGGCAGGACAGAAAGGGCGCCAAGGCGCGCGACCTTGCAGGCGGACAACCGAGGCGCTGAAGGATAGTCGCATTTTTCTGCCACAACGCCACATTTTGTTCTTGCTTTGTGCCGGCAGCTATGCTACTAATCTGGGTATGGTGCTGATTGGCGCCGACGACCCGCCCACCGTGGCGGGTTTCTGTTTCTGGGTTTCGAAAGTTGGCGCTGCCGGCCTGGGGTCGGCGGGACAGCGTCCTCCTCTGCCGCCGGGCATCTTCCCCACAAGAGGGAGACCGCAATTCTCGCCGCGCCGGTCTAATTGATGCTGGCCGTGTTGGCCGGCTCGGCCGGGCGCTTCTCACCGGCATAGGGCACGCGAAAACCGTTCGCCGCCAGCCAACCGATGGCGGCATTCGGTTCGTCGGTCTGGATGATAGTGGCGCCTCGCTCGACCCAGAAGCCATAAGTCTCGCGCGGCAGGCTGGCCGCGACCGCCAGCTCGTCGCCGCGGCCGCCAGCGAGGAAGCCGCCCGGCTTGTTGACGATGGCATAGGTGTCGGCCCAGATGTGCCAGTCGCCCCTCACGGCGATCGCGCGCATGCGCGGGCTGAACAGCGGGCCGCCGGTCTCGGTCAGTGTCTCGGCGCCGGCCCGCCAATTGATCAGTTCGATCGCCCGCACCGGGAACGCCCGGCTGACTTTTTCGGCAAACATCGCGTCGTGAACCGCATCGTCGGCAATGATCGGCATGAACTGGAAGCCGCCCTCGATCGCGTCCATGGCGGCCGCAACCGTGGCGATCCTCTCCGCATCCCACAGGTTCTCCTTGACGATCACCTGTTCGGCCATGCCGAGGTCGCGCGCGACCGCGACCATGCCGGTCAGGCTTTCGGTATCGAGCTTGTTGTCGAGATTGATGAGGATCTTGTCCCTGGTCGCCATCAACAGCTCGCGCAACGTCGAGACCGTCTCGCCCGTAACGGCGCCGGTGCCTTCGATCACCAACCGGCACGTCTTGAGTTCGGCCAATGTGTGCTTGTCGACCTCACCTTTGCAAGTCGTGGTGCGGTCGAGCCAACTGTCATGCATGACGACGAACTGTCCGTCCTTCGAGCGCCTGATATCGACCTCGACGATTTCGGCGCCCATTGCGATCGACGCCTCGATGGCGGCGATCGAATTTTCGGGATAGAGCGTCTTGCCGGCCTGCATGCCGCCGGCGCGGTGCGCGGCCACCATCACATGATCGCGCCATCGGTTGGCATGCTCGAAGCGGTCGAGTATCTGCCTGGCGCGCGTTTCGCCTGCCGACGCATAACCAAGTGGGACCGTCAGCGCGACGGAAAGCAGAAGGCTCAGCCAAGTCGTTCGCATGAGAATCGCTCCGTACCGGATCGACACCCGGTTAAGCGACGCTCGTGACACCCCGGTGAACGAAGCCGGCTTCGCAAACGCTGGAAAATTCAGATCAGCGCCGGCCGAAGCAGCCGTTGGCGGCTACTTTCGGTTGCTTGCCAGGCAATCTCCCGGCCAGCCATACGGAGCTCGCCTGGCAAGCAAGAATTTGTGACCGGGCTCGAATGGTCGTGGTTCTCCGAAGGAGTCGCAATTCTGAGAATTATGTCCAATAAGGTTGCGCGTCGACGCACAGGAGATCGCTTCATGCCGCCAAGAACCATCGATCACGCCTTCACCACCCGCTCCAGGACGGGTGCGTCGTTCGAGCCGACCTATGCCGGCGCGCTGTCGTTCATGCGGCGCAAATATTCGAAGGACGTGAAGGGCGCCGATGCGGTGGTGTGGGGCATTCCCTTCGACGCCGCGGTCACCAATCGGCCGGGCGCGCGTTTCGGACCGCAGGCGATCCGCCGCGCCTCGGCGATCCTCGACAACGACCCGCAATATCCGTTTTCGCGCGATCTGTTCGAACATCTCGCCGTGGTCGATTATGGCGATTGCCTGCTCGACAGCGGCAACCACCAGAAGACGCCCGGCACGATCGAGCGCGAGGCGGCAAAGATCCTGAAATCCGGCGCCTTCCTGCTATCGCTCGGCGGCGACCATTTCGTCACCTGGCCGCTGCTCAAGGCGCATGCCGCCATCCATGGGCCGCTGGCCCTGGTGCAGTTCGACGCACACCAGGACACCTGGCCCGACGACGGCAAGCGCATCGATCACGGCTCCTTCGTCGGCCGTGCGGTAAAGGAGGGCATCATCGACCCCGACCGCTCGATCCAGATCGGCATCCGCACCCATGCGCCCGACACTTTCGGCATCAAGATCCTGTATGGCCATGAAGTGGAGGAAATGCGGGCATCCGACATCGCCTACGCCATCGTCGACCGTACCGGCGGCAAGAAGACCTACGTCACCTTCGACATCGATTGCCTGGATCCGGCTTTTGCGCCCGGCACCGGAACGCCGGTCGCGGGAGGCCCGTCTTCGGCAAAGATCCTGTCGGTGCTGCGCCAGATCAACCAGGTCGATATCGTCGGCGCCGACGTCGTCGAGGTTGCGCCAGCCTATGATCACGCCGATATAACGGCAATTGCCGGCTCGATGGTGGCCATGCACTATCTCGGGCTGCTGGCCGAACGAAAGGCCCGGCTCGAGGAAATGAACCAGGGCAATTACAGCGTTGCCGGATTGAATCAGGCAAGCGGCATATAACTTTGAGATAACAGGAATTCAGGCAGGCAATGAAACCGAAAATCTTCATCGACGGCGAGCACGGCACCACCGGTCTGCAGATCAGGGCGCTGCTTGCCGAGCGCGGCGACCTGGAAATCATCTCCATCCCGACCGAGCGCCGCAAGGAAACGGCAGCGCGCGCCGAGTTCCTCAATGCCGCCGATGTCGCGATTCTCTGCCTACCGGACGCGGCCGCCAAGGAAAGCGTTTCGCTGATCGCCAATGACACCACCAAGGTGATCGACGCCTCGACGGCGCATCGCGTCGCCGAGGGCTGGGAATATGGTTTCGCCGAAATGGACAAGGATCAGGCGAAGAAGATCGCTTCGGCGAAGCGCGTCGCCAATCCGGGCTGCTGGCCGCAAGGACCCATCGCGACGCTGCGGCCGCTGGTTGCGGCGGGGCTGTTGCCGGCCGATTTTCCGGTCACCGTCAACGGCATTTCCGGCTATTCCGGCGGCGGCCGGCCGATGATCGAGGATTATGTCGCCAAGGGCGAGGATGCGCCGGAATTCCTGCCCTACGGGCTGACGCTGCAGCACAAGCACGTGCCGGAGCTCAGGACCTATGCCAAGCTTTCGCACGATCCGATCATGCAGCCGGCAGTCGGCAATTTCGCGCAAGGCATGATCACGGTGGTGCCGCTGCAACTCGGCGGCCTCGACCATGTGCCGACCGGCGCCGAGCTTCATGCAGCGATCGCCGATCATTTCGCTTCCATCGATGCCGGCGTGGTCGAGGTGGCGCCGTATCTGCATCAGGAACGCATGCCTGAGATCGATCCGGAGACCTATAACGGCACCAACCGGATGAAGCTCTACGTCTTTGCCAATGACGACAGGGCGCAGGCGCTGCTGCTTGCGGTCTACGACAATCTCGGCAAGGGCGCCTCGGGCGCTGCCGTGCAGAACATGGATTTGATGCTCGGCCTCTGAATGGATGCGCCGGCATTTCCAAAGCGCTGGAGGGTCGGCGCGCCCGAACTCATCGCCGAAACGTTCAGCGGCTGCATCTGGAAGGTTGTTCGCGAGGACAGCTCGCCGGCAATCGTCAAGGATCTAAAACCTTTCGACGATGTTGAGGACGAGTTGCGTGGCGAGCATTTCCTCGCCTGGCGACGCGGCAAAGGGGCAGTGCGGCTGCTCGGCCGCGATGGCCATCGCATGCTGCTGGAATATGCCGGCGAAACCTCGCTGTCACAGGTGATTGCGGATCAAGGCGACAATGCCGCCACCGCGATCGCGGCGGAGGTGATGGCAAGACTGTTCTCACCGTCGAAGCACCCTGCCCCGCCGGATCTCCAGCCGTTGCGTGCGCGGTTCTCCAGCCTGTTCAGAAAGGCGAAGGCCGACCGTGATGCCGGCAAAAGGAGCTTCTATCTCGAAGCCGCTGGGATCGCGGAACGGCTGCTGGCCAACCCGCGTGAGGTGCGGCCGCTGCATGGCGATCTGCATCACGACAACATCATGCGCGGTCCGCGCGGCTGGTTGGCGATCGACCCGAAGGGCGTTCTCGGCGACCCCGACTTCGACGCGGCCAACATGTTCTACAACCCACTCGACCGCGACGATCTCTGCCTTGATCCGCAGCGGATCGCTCACATGGCGCAAGTCTTTGCGGCGACGCTGCGCCAGTCACCGGCCACCATATTGGACCACGCCATCGCCTATGGCTGCCTGTCGGCTGCATGGCACCATGAAGATCGCAATGTGGTCGACGAAAACCGCGAACTGGCGATCGCCGCGGCGATTCGGACGGTGCGGTTCAGCCTCTGAGAGCAATCTCATGGGGCAGCGGATAAGCGCCCTTGGTGCCGCGCCAGTGCGCCGCGGCAAAGCCGAGCAGGACCAGCGCAATACCTTGGTGCGTCAGCGCCATGTGCAGCGGTACGTGCATCAATAGCGTGCCGATGCCGATCGACGCTTGGACCACCACAATCAGGAACAGCAGCGTCGCGCGGCGGGCATGTGTCGTTCCCGGCAAGCGCCGGCGTGTCGCGATCATGTGCCAGAGCGCGACCACAAAGATCGTGTAGGCGCCAAGCCGGTGAACGAACTGCACCGTCTTCGGGTTTTCGAAGAAATTGCGCCATGCCGGCTCTAGCAGAAGCAGGTCGCCGGGGACCAGTTTGCCGTCCATCAGCGGCCAGGTGTTGTAGCTCGAGCCGGCGTCGAGCCCTGCGACCAGCCCGCCGAGATAGATCTGAACCAGCGCCAGCAGCACCAGAAAGCCGGCCAGGCGTTGCGTCGAGCGGTCGGCGGCTGGTTCGGAGTGTGGGGCCAATCCACGCGCGACCACCATTGTCGCCGTGAAGATCAG
>NZ_JAMYSE010000156.1:0-8721 GCF_040321795.1 Mesorhizobium sp. M0244
TTCGTCTGCCCCCTGCCCCCGCGCCGGGGGGGTCGCTAAAAACACCTCGCCCAACGCCCACCCACCCCCCCCCGGCCCGCGGGGGCCCGCCCCGGCGGCGCCCCGGGCTCCCCACCGGCAAAAGGAGGTTGCAATGAGCCGCTATACTATCACTGTCACTGGCACCGTCATCGGAAAGGGCCACTCCGATCCAGACGCTGTCATCGGCTACGACCTACCGCTTCGGACCTACTTCCTGCAAGCGTTCCCGCACGAAGAAACCGACGAGCCCCGTCTTTGGCTTGGCACCCGCGATCGCGCGTTCGAAGCGCTTGACGATCTTCGCCATGCAGCCATCGCACACGGCTACGACTTCATGCCGTTGTCGCCCAAACTGGCGGCAAAGCTGGTCGGCGACAAAGCGGCAGCCAGCGGGCGTCCGGTGCGAGACACAATCTTCGGCCAGATGCTGAAACACCTCAACCAATCCAAGTAGGCAAACATCTCAGGGCCCGCGACGGAACACTCCGTCGCGGGCCCTTTTTTTGCACGTTGCAAAAGAGCCACGAACATCACCCGTCACGGCATGCGAGAGCGACTCAAAACCGCCGATTATTCCTTCGGCAGTTTGTGCTTATGAATGCGGATATAATCCTGCACAGCCTTTCGCAGCAGTTCGGTCATGCTGTGGCCGTTGCTGATCGCCAGCAGCTTGAAATGGCGCTGCTCCGCAGCCGTCAGGTAATACCCGCAGCGGATCATCTCCTCGTCGCGAATCTTCTTGCCGGCTATCGGATCCTTTTTCTGACCCTGCCGCAGCAGCTTGCGAAAGTCAGGGCTTGCACCCGATGCCGGCTCGGGCGTCTGCGACATCGCCGATCCGACATTCGGCTCCAGCTTCTGCGCCTCGATCTTCGGCGATGAAATGAACATGCTCGGCAGTGCCGGCGGCTGCGTGGAAATCGCCTTCATCATGCGGGCTTTCTTGTCGTCACCGGGTTTCGGTGCGGTTTCTTCACTCATGCCGCGTTCCTTGTGGCTTCGATGAAGGTTTGCAGAAGGTCGTCGAAGACCCCTTCGCTCTCGGCAATCGCCTTCGCGTCAGGCACCTCGGGGCTGTAAAGGGTCTGCCCCGTCTGAAGGTCGCGGTAGGCAACGCGATTGTGCAGGACGTGTTCTGCAATGGGCGTGCCGTTGGCCTGGATGATGGTGCGCAGTTCGGTCAGGGCTCGCGCCCTGCCATCGATGATGGTCTGCTTGGTCAGCACGAATATCGCAGGCAACGGTTTACCCCGGCTCCCGACCGCCAGCGGAATATAGTGGTCGGTGATCTGGATAGCGGCGGTCACATCGTCGAGGGCAAAATAGACCGGCACGACGACAATGTCGGCGGCGAAGAGCCCGGCCATGAGGTTGTCGTTTGTGGTGCCTT
Organism: Mesorhizobium sp. M0244; assembly: GCF_040321795.1. NCBI lineage: Bacteria > Pseudomonadati > Pseudomonadota > Alphaproteobacteria > Hyphomicrobiales > Phyllobacteriaceae > Mesorhizobium > Mesorhizobium sp. M0244. Next base: position 1,412 of record NZ_JAMYSE010000156.1, read on the forward strand.
CCGTATCGATCAAGACGACCGAGCGTTCACCGTTGTGAGTGGCTGCCGCGCGAAGGATTTCCTGCGGTGTCATCGCGCTCACCATCGTGAGCCTGTCAGGACGATTGCCAGCTTCGCCCAACATCTGGAACCAGCGGTTCATGTTCTGCCGCCGGTCGCCGTCGATAAGAGTGACCGAATAACCCCGGTGCAGCGCGACGGATGCGAGGGTGCGCAGCATCGTCGATTTGCCAGTGCCGCCCTTTGGGATCGCAGCGGAGATGATCATGGGGCCTCCTTCCGGCATTGTCTCCTTGTTTCCATGTTAACATGGAACAAGTCAACATGGAACAATATCACGGTAGAGACATGGTGACATAGTCAACGGGGAAGACTGGTTTGGCAACCCAGGCGCGCACCAATAAGAGCTCGTTCACGGTGCGGTTTTTGCGCAGCTGCTATCTGCAGCGAAGGAATAGGTCCGGTGGCCCATCGACTGCGCATTTCCGACTACGCATTTCCGACTACGCATCAGTCCTCAACGCATCATAGACACACTACATCAAGTCACGATGGAAACACATCGCGACCGGCCCGCTGCGGTTGACAACTGGGCTGGTGAGAAAGGAACGTCGGCTTTGTCCTTTTCTTGGCAGGATAGCCTATTTTGTGATACACACAAAATAGGCGGCGCGGCCCTGTCGGGCCTTAGCGCCCGCAAGCGGGCTTGAGAGATGGATGCAGGCGCCCAGAAAGCAGCGGTACAGAACGCGTCACGGCGCTACGGCGAGGTGACGCACATCCGATTTTCGGCTGACGAGCTGGCCAACCTTAAAGCCATTGCGGAGCGGGACGGCGTTACCGTCAGCGAGGTCGTGCGGCGTCTTGTGCGGGCAGAGGCCGGGTATCTGCCTATCGCGTCAGAGGCGTTGCGGCCGGCGATCGTGGACATGACCGATCAGCTGCGGCGCGTCGGCGTCAATTTCAATCAGGCCGTGCGCGCGATAAATGACGGCCGTGTTGCCCACGATGAGGATCTTGAACAGGCGCTGGTCGCCGTGGGCAACCTGGTGCGGCAGTTTCGCGAGGAACTGAAGGCGATGACTGGCGGGTCACGCAAGGCGAGGGTGGCCAGGCCATGAGCGGTCGTCTTGCTGGCTACGCGGCCGAAATCGAACGCTATCTTCGAGGCGAGTCCGGCGTGAAGCGTGAGGAGCTGGACGACGACAAGTCCGTCACGGGCGCCCGCCGCGAGGTCGGTGAATTCCAGGCGATGAAGAGCTAGGAGCGGACCGGTGGCGGCGGACGCCTCGGGCAAGGAGGCGGCTCGACGGCAGGTGGCGGCAGGAGCGCCCATCGTTCGTCGCCGGGAGGATTGGGGGCGGCGGGGAGCTCCATGTCCAGCAGGGCACCGAAGTCCACTGCTGCTGCGAGTTCGCCCAAGGCCGCTAGCGCGCCGATCATGATCTATGGCGTCACGCTCGCCGGTTTCCGGCCGGAAGAGGAGGAGGAAGACTGGAAGCGGCGCGGCGGCGGTGGTCGTGGTGCTGTTCGTCCGAGCGGTACGGCACGAGCGGCGCGGACGGGCTATCAGGCGCGGGCCGTGGCGGCACGGGCAGGCTATGCGGCGGGCGCGCAGCCTGCCGTGTTCAAGGTCATGCCCAATCCGCCATCGACCAAGGAAGCTGCCGCCCGGCTGCTCAATTACATCGGGAAGCGCGAGGACGAAAAAGGCGAGAAACACGACATCGAGATTTTCGACGAGGACGGGCAGGTGCTTGCGACAGGTGCCGCAAGAAAGGCGTTCCTGGAATCGTTTTGCGAGACGTTCGAACCGCCCTTGGAAAACACCAATTTTATCGAGGTTCGCTTCGATCTCGCTAGCGAGGTGACCGATGCCGCCTTGAGCGAGGCGCTGAGCAAGGCCTTCGGGGCAAAACCGTTCATCTATGCGCAGGATGGACAGACGGTGGAGGTTTACGCGCATACCGATGAGCGGGCCGGACCGCTTGCCAAGGTGCTCGCCGGCGGTCGGGAAAAAAATTCGCGCAGCAAGGCGCTCGACAAGATCGAAGCGCGCCTGTCTGAAGCCATGGGCGAGGCGGGGGTGGTCGCCAAGGCAGAGGTAACGGCGGCCGTGAGCCGTGAACCCAAAGCGAAATATTTCCTGCAGAAGTTCATCCGCACCCACAGCCACATCCGCCACGCAAATGGCGAGCCTGTGCCTGCTGTGAAAAGCTCCACCAAGGCGGCGGCTTCGATCTATGAACAATGGCGCCCGCAGTTTTCGGGGCGTGAGCGCCGCAATGCCTATCACCTGCTTTTCTCGGCAAGAGCCGGCACCGATGCCAACGCCGTGATGGCCGCGGCGCGCTCCGTGCTCGAGGAGCGCGCGCCAGGATACAAGTTCGTCCTGGCGCATCACAAGGACACCAAGCACGTCCATATCCACGCGATGGTGCAGGCACGGTCAGCCGACGGCGAGCGCCTGAAATTCTACAAGCCTGATCTCGCAGCCTGGCGCGAGACTTTTGCGGAAAAAGCACGCGAGAACGGCATTGCGATGGTGGCGACGCGGCGCATGGATCATGCGATGACGCGGCCATTCACGAAGGAGCATGCCGGAGCCTACAGCCGTGCACAGAGCGATCCGCGCTATCAGGTCAGCGCCAGGACAATCGAGAGAGTGGAGGCCAAGCGGCAACGCCGTTTCGATATGCAATCGCTTGTCGTGAACGGCGATGCAATCGCTGCCGCATGGCAAAAGACTGTGACGACGATGCGGACTGCGGGCATAGTCGGACAGGCTCTCACGGCAGCGGAGTCGATCGGCAACAATTTTCTGCGGTTCCGTGGCGATGGGACAGGGGAAGGGCAGCCAGGTCCTGGCGCGGGTCGCGGAGCTGATCAATCGGGGCAGAAGTCTTTTCTGTCCCATCCCGGTATGAGAGAATTGAATGCACTGATAGGAGATTTGGACATGGCGCAGACCCCCTTGGAAATGCGGCGTCAGATGGCCCGCGTCAATCAGGCTCTCGACAACATGCGCGAGACGCTGCCGCCGGCGCATCAAGGTCAGTTCGAACAGTATCGTGAAGAGGTGAACGACAAGATGCACGACCGTCTCGCGCGGCTGCAATTCGAGCGGCAGCAGCAGCGTCGTGGTGGTGGCGGTGGCGAGCCTATCCCCGAGCGCGAGCCGCGAGGGGGAGACCTTCCAACTCGGGACGATCCCCGCGAGCCGGAGCAGCCGCGCACCGGCACCGAGCAGGAGAAGGTGGCAGCCAAGCAGAAGGACGCCAACAAACAGAAGGCACGGCAGTCGGAAGAGCAGGACCGCAAGACCCAGCGCTCAAATGATAAGGATTACGAGCGCTGAGCCGAGCTCACTGCCGCCTGCGGCTAAAGAGACCGAGAGTGTTAGTGACCTCATGTGCCGAGGCCCATTTGGCGCCTACGAGGTTCAGGATGATGGCCACGCAGATCTCACGCCGCGCATGATCTTGAAATCTGCTTCGTGCCGCATTGCTGGATGGACTGAAGCTAAGGCTGTGACAGGCTGGTTTTCAGGTCGGTCCAGGTAACCGCAGCGCCATTGGATCGATCGGTGACGGGCTCAAAGCCCGGTCGTAAGTTTGCTGATGGGTTAGTTTAGCACTACTTTGGCAGATTTTGGCGGGCGAGCACTTTCAGGATTCCCAAGAGGCGTCTTCGGTGATTCATAGGAGGTCGGCTTTTGGAGGGGCCGGCCATGGATGGGAACTGGCAAGCTGATCTGGCGCGCTGGCTTGCGCCGTTTGTCGCGGCGCTAGGGCACAAGACGCGGGCGCGGATGTGTCCTCTCTATGTCGCGGGTTTGATTGGTCCAGGAGACCGCAAGAGCGTTCAGCCGATGGCGGCGCGCGCTGGCGAGGTCGGCTACGATCAGCTTCATCATTTCGTCGCTGCCGGAGTTTGGGACAGTGCTCCACTCGAGGCTGCCCTGCTGAAGAAGGCAGATGGCCTGGTTGGCGATGAGGCGGGTTTTCTTGTCATCGATGATACGGCGTTGCCCAAGAAGGGACGTCACTCGGTTGGCGTCGCGCCACAATATGCCTCGTCGCTCGGAAAGACTGCCAATTGTCAGTCGCTGGTCTCGGTAACCTTGGCGTCGCGCGAGGTGCAGGTGATGGTGGGCCTGCGGCTATTCCTGCCCGAGAGCTGGACAGATGATCCTGAACGTATGGCGCGGGCTCGTGTGCCGAAGGATAGACAGACTGCTCTGACAAAGCCGGAGATTGCAATCGAGGAGGTCGACCGCGTCATCGCCTCCGGTGCGCGTTTTGGCTGTGTGCTTGCCGATTCAGGGTACGGCTCCAGCGGACCCTTCCGTCAGGCTTTGAGTGAGCGCGGTCTGCTGTGGGCAGTGGGTCTGTCGCGACGCCAGAACGTCTATCCCGCCGACGTTGCCCTGATCTTCCCCGTCGCGAAGGCCGGAAAGCCCCGCAAATACCACATCCCTGATCAGCCCCCGGTCTCGGCTGAAACGTTGTTGGCCGAAGGGAAATGGCAAAAGGTCAGCTGGCGGCGGGGCACCAAAGGTCGGCTGACCTGTCTCTTCGCGGCCCGTCGTGTCCGTGTTGCGGATGGCCATAAGCACCGGATGCTCGATAACCGTATGCAATGCATGCCTGGCGACGAGGTTTGGCTCGTCGGCGAGCGGCGGCCGACCGGGGAGCAAAAATACTATGTGTCGAACCTGCCGGCCGATGCCACCATCAAGACGCTCGCTGCCACGATCAAGGCCAGGTGGATCTGTGAACAGGCCCACCAGCAGCTCAAGGAAGAGCTTGGGCTCGACCACTTCGAAGGTAGATCCTGGACGGGATTACATCGACATGCGTTGATGACGATGATCGCCTACGCCTTCCTTCAATCCCGCCGCCTCAAAGCAGCGGGACGGAAAAAAAAGAGTCTCGGGACCGCCACCACAGCCAAGCATGCCGGCCATCAGGCAAGCGATCCTCGACATCTTCGCACGACCTCCACCCCGACGATGTCCTCGCTGTGACATGCTCCTTGCGAATATCCCAGAGCCTAAAGTGCCAAAGTAGTGTTAGGGTCCGGACTCATAACCGTCGGTCGACTGCGCTGGCGGCTCTGGTTGCCGTTAGTCGCGGGCGCTGAGCGGGGCTCGATAGGATCAACCGAACCTGCGATACTCAAGGCAATCTGTTGGAGTGATGATGCGCATCGTAACCCGTCTCACTGATCGGCTTAAACTGCAGCATCCGATCATCAGCGCGCCGATGGCATTCGCATCGGGCGGGGAACTCGCAGGTGCGGTCAGTACAGCCGGAGGGCTTGGGCTTATCGGCGGCGGCTATGGCGACGCTGATTGGCTGACGCGAGAGTTCGAGCGATCTGGCAACCGACCTGTCGGCTGCGGCTTCATAACTTGGTCACTCGCCAGGAACCCGCGCCTACTCGATAAGGCCTTGGAGCGGCGACCAAGTGCGATTTTCCTATCCTTTGGCGACCCGGCGCCTTTTTCGCCGGCGATACGGGCCGCCGGGGTCCCCTTGATCTGCCAGGTCCAGAGCCTCGACGACGCGCGCCGCGCTCTTGATGCCGGAGCCGACATCGTCGTCGCCCAAGGCGCGGAAGCCGGCGGTCACGGTGAGAAGCGAGCGACATTCACATTTGTTCCGGAGGTCGCGAACTTGGTACGGCGACGGGCGCCGGACACGCTCATCTGCGCGGCCGGTGGCATCGCCGATGGTCGTGGGCTTGCAGCGGCGCTGATGCTTGGCGCTGATGGCGTCGTGATGGGATCACGTTTCTGGGCCTCGTTGGAGGCTCTCGTTCATCCAAATCTGCACCAGGCTGCCCTTGCCGCGACCGGAGACGACACGGTTCGAACCTCGGTGATGGACCTAGCGCGCCGCCTGGATTGGCCATCGCGGTTTTCACTGCGCGTTCGGAAGAATGCTTTTACGGAAGCCTGGCACGGCAATGAGGCCCATCTCCTTGCCGACATTGACGCGCAGTCCGCTGCCTACCGGGAAGCGTGGGCAAGCGGCGATCCCACAATAGCCGCGATCATGATTGGTGAGGCCGCCGGCCTCATCCACGACATCGAGCCGGCGAGTGACATACTCCTTCGCACCGTTTCTGAAGCGATCACCCTGCTTCAGGGCGCAAGTTCGCTTCTGTTTGTCGAGGACAACTGTCACAGCCAGTAACTGACCGTAGCGGCTAGGCAGACGGCAGCGAGGAAGTTCGTGGCCGATCGATCGTATCTGGTGGCGATGCGGCGCAAATCCTTGAGCCGTCCGAACATGCGCTCGATGGCGTTGCGATCACGGTAGAGGAACGGGGAGAAGCAGTTCTTCCAGCGCCGGTTGGCTTCGGCGGAATGTTCGGCATCGCCGCTTTAGCCTAGACCTGTGGCGAATGGCATTGGTATCATAGTCCTTGTCGGCGTGCAGGATCGGGCTCTTGGGCATCTGCTCCAGAAGCAAATCTCCGGCGCTGCAATCGGAGACCTGGCCACCGGTCAAGAGGAAAGCGATCGGGCGGCACAGGCCATCGGTCAGGGCGTGGATCTTCGTGGTTCGCCCACCGCGCGACCGGCCGATCGCCTGATTTTGCTCCCCCCTGTGCCGCCAGAAGCGCAGCGATGCGCCTTCACGGCCGAAGAGGTCGATCAGGACCTCAGCCGGAGGACCGCCAGCCGAGGCCAGGGCGTGGAAGATGTCGACCCAAACGCCTTTGGCAGCCCATCGGACAAAGCGATTGTAGAGCGTCTTTCTCGGCCCGTAGACTTGCGGGGCATCGACCCAGCGGCCGCCGGACTTGAGGACATGGACGATGCCGCCAATCGCTCGGCGGTCATACTCTTGGCTTGCCGCGCGTGTCGGTTGGCAGCAGCGCCTGCGGCCGCGAAACCTGCTCCCTCCGTCAGCCAGAAATAATCGCGATTCATCTGTGGCCTCCCTTTGGAGACCGTGACTCATAAAACCACTGTCAGTGGAATCCCTTTATGGGTCCGGATCCTAGCCTGAAAAATTCATGGGGGTTGGTGGATGTGGCGCAAGCCGTTGAAAAACGTAGGATTTGGTTGCTTAAGCCGATCCGAACCATTTCCCGGAGACCACACCCACCATGAACGATCTTGCGCTGCCGCTGAGCGGTTTGTCATCAGTCGGCGGCAAGTCCGTCGTCGCCCGTTTCGACGGCGGCATGCTGTCGTCCAACAGCGGCGTTCTGGCCTTGGCCGAGGTGGAAAAGCGGTTGCGGGTGGCCGAGCGTCTGGCGCGTTGCATCGACGATCCGCGCTGCCCGGACCA
>NZ_JAMYSE010000157.1:0-7998 GCF_040321795.1 Mesorhizobium sp. M0244
TCAACGGCCATCCACAGAGCCAGATCGAGGAACTCATGCCCTGGCGATTCCGGAAAACATCAAGCCCAAACCCATAGGTGATCGGCGAGGCGCTTCCGAAAAAGACGAGACGGCGGCGAGAGCGCGATTGATCGTGGCAGGCGAGAGGCCAATCCGACCATCGGGCAAAAACCCCGACTGGACCGCGCCGGATCGCGCGAGCGCGGGACGAAACCGTGCGCAGGTGTGCCAGGAAGCCGATCGCATCGGCACCGCTCACAGCTTCCCAAGCGAGCTGCGCCTGGCTTAGAAACGGCCAAAAATGCCGCAGATCATGCGCATAGGCCGTCGCGGTAGTAGGCGACCAACCCGGTGCTGCCAGGTAAGCGAGATAATCGGCCACAACCGCGATCGGGCTGCCCCCCGTCGTCAACCAATTCGATGGTCGGTGTGGCCCCCGAAGCGCGCCGCACAAAAGAGCATTGATTCCCCTCCTAGACAGAAAACCAATGCTACATAGCACGTCGGCGCAGTCGGATTCTCCAAGTGTCCATATAACGCTGGCACTGCCTGTGTCGGTGAAATGGATCGCGTCCTGATCGATAGCCTATCGAGCACATAGGCGGCCTCGCTTTCAGTTGGGCTGATGGTAGCCGCATTGATCTGACAGATCGCTGGAACTTGGCTCCCGGTTCGCTGCCATAGTGCATGTTGATGTCGCCACGTTTTGCCGCTCGGTCGCTCGCACGAAAGAACTGTCCGTCGGAGGACGCGGTCGTTCCGTTGTCCCATAAGCGCCAACGAGTTCATCCGGCGCTTCCCAGACGGATTCCATCGCATCCGCCATACGGCCTCCTCGCCAACGGCCACCGTGTCGCCAAGCTCGCCCGGTGCCGTCTTCTTCTTGGCGGCGCCCACGCCGCTGACGCCAGACCCGACCGCCGACTATCGCCAGCGTTACCGCTGTTACGCGATCGGCAAGGGCGATTAAGCGGACGGCCTCGCGCGTCACGCCAATCGCCACGACGACGATGGCAGCGCTTACTACGAGCCGGCATTGACCGTGATGGCTGCGGCAGATCGACGCCACCTTGTAATACTCTGAGGTGTCCTTTCGGCTCCCCAATACCCGTCGTAAGGCATAAACCTGCAGCGGCTTACGGCAGACCCGCTGCTCCCCGATCGTGTCGATTGCCCGTTATCGCAAGCGTGCCCAACCTCACCCCATGATATCCGTTGGTGAATGAATTGTGTTGTGCCGTCCTGTAGCCTTACGCGAGCTTCAAAGCAGCTTCGACGGCCTTCGCCGGTGGGGCCGGGGAACTGAAATTCATATTTCAGACCGCGTCGGCGCAAAGCGCGGCCTTCGATTCGTTTCGCGCCGAACCGGGCATCACGGCCCATCGTTTAAATGCAAGGCCCCGATGATCAGGAAACCATCCGTGATTGCTGGGGCAGCTCCTTCCACTAGCCTGCCTCCCGAATGGAGCCGGACACTCTCCGGTAGTTTCAGGAACTCCGCTCGGCCGGAGTGCATCTGCCGATTTGTCGTGTGTATGACAACATCAACCCACCTACCAGAACCAAGCCGTTCGCGTAACCTATTGAAATAACGAGGGAAGGAAGTTCAGATCTCATTGGCAATCGGCACGATTTTTGAAGACTGGAGAGGTCGCGGCAAGAAGTGTTGCCTAACTACCCAACGGGGTAGTGGCAAACTCATTTTGCGGTGCGTAACAGTGCGATGCAACATTGAAATTGTCTCGCTGACCTGCAGGTAGCCCGATCGCACCGTCATCGGCGTCAGCTGCAGGGGTCAGCGGCCGAGGAGGCCATAAATGGTACTTGACATCCGAGCCCAACAGGTCGCCGGCGAGCACTATGATCTAGTCGTGATCGGCTCCGGCTTCGGTTCAGCCTTCTTCTTGCACGAGTTCTCCAGGAGAAGAAAAGCGCGCGTTCTCGTCCTCGAATGGGGGCGCCACAACACCCATGATTGGCAACTTGAGCACGGCTCAAACAGCAACGTCCAGGTTGACCGTACCTATTCCAGCAACTCCAGCAAGCCGTGGGTCTACACCATCGGCCTGGGGGGCGGAACGAACTGCTGGTTTGCGCAGACGCCGCGCTTTCATCCAAATGATTTCAGGCTGAAAAGCCTCTACGGCATCGGTCTCGATTGGCCGGTCAGCTATGACGATCTGGAGCCTTTTTACTGCACGGCCGAGGCGATTATGTCGATTTCCGGCGATCCCGACATGGCCGCGGTCATGCCGCGTTCCAGGCCTTTCCCTCAGCCGCCTCATCGCATGTCGGCGCCGGACCGGATGATGAAAGCGGCGCAGCCCGGCCAGCATTTCGTTATGCCGGCTGCGCGCGCACGCATCGCGACGGAACAGCGCTCCGCCTGCTGCGCCTCCTTCCGGTGCTGGCTGTGTCCAGTCGACGCGAAATTCACCGCCAATAACGGCTTCATGCATCTCTTCGAACCTCCCGATGTTGCGGTGTGCCTTAATTCAGAGGTGCGCCGGCTGGAGTACGCCGGCGGATCTGTTCAGTCGGTTACATTCGTGAATGAGGACAAGGAGTTCCAGGTCACGGCGGATCTGTTCGTCCTGGGGGCGAACGCCATTCAGAGTCCGGCGATAGTGCTGCGATCGGATCTCGACGGCGAGTGGGTAGGACGTGGATTGCACGAAGGCTTTGGTTGGAATTTCGAGGCCTATCTCGACGGGATCGACAATTTCGGCGGCTCGACGATCACAACCGGGCTGAATTTCGGCCTGTACGACGGACCACACCGGTCGGACTACGCCGCTGCACTTGTCTATTTCGAGAACCAGTGGTCGTACGGGTTGCGTCCCGAACCGGGACGGCTCCGGCAGACCCTGCCGCTGAGAGTCGTGACTGAAGACCTCCTCAAGCCGGAGAACCATGTCACGCTCGACGAGAACGAGAACGCCCACGTCGTTTACGCGGGGCCTTCCGATTATGCCGTGGAGGGCATGGCGCAGGCCAAGCAGCGGCTCGGTGAGCTGCTTCGGCCACTGCCGGTGCAGGAGATATTCGACCGAGGGCAAGCGAAAACCGAATCGCATGTTCAAGGGACGCTGCGAATGGGCAGGGATGTCACGGATTCTGTCGTCGACCGGAACATGATCCACCATAAACTGAGGAATCTCGTCGTCGTGGGTAGCAGCACCTATCCGAGTTGTTCGTGCGCCAATCCCAGCCTGACTGCTGCCGCCCTCTCTCTCAGGGCAGCGAGCCGCATCGCGTAAGGAGGGATCCGGCATGATCACGATTTCGAGACGCGTAGTGCTTGGGCTTTTGGGAGGCGGTGTGGCCTCTATCGCTCTCGCATACGCTTCGGTGCGCTCCTTCGCCCACGAGGACCTGGTCCGCATGGTACTTGAGCGCCATCTTGGACCCCTGAACATGGCTGAGAACGAACTCCGGTCGTTCACCCAGGAGTTCCGCGCCCAGCGTCCGACCACCTTTCCGACCGAAAACTTAGCGGACGTTTCCGCGCTTCTGGAGAAGCTCAGGCTTGCATCCGCCGCCCGTCCCATCCTACCCGGCGACCGTGCGCAGCAGCTGGAGCATTTCGAGCGCTGGCTGCTCGCGGACTTCTACCTTTTGACCGACTATCCCTGGCGTCAATCACCAGGCGATCCGATCCGTTTCACGGGCCCGGAACCATGCGCCAACCCGTTTGCGATTATCGAAACAGCCAATAACCCCAGCAGAGCTGGGGGTTTGGAGGGCAATCGCCATAGGCGGTTATAAAGGATTCTAGAACAGATGATTGGAGGTTAGGAGGATACGAGCCTCAGTTGCATCTGGTCCAACTGCTTGTCGGCCAATTCCTGGTTTCTGTGTAGGCGCGGAACATCTCCTCGTCCCGCTCGACGGTCGAAACGAAGTAGCCCCTCGCCCAAAATTTGTGCCCCAGGAAATTGGGATCTGTTATAACCTTTTGATTACCAGCGCTGGGCAAACAGCCTTCGATCCTTTTCGGAAGGTTGCAATTTTCAAAGGTCGTCAGTTCGACCAGTCCGCGATCCTGCTTTGCGTGCGCTGGTACCTGGCCTACAATCTGAGCCTGCGTGATCTTGAGGAGATGATGGCTTGTTTCTCGAGCGGTTCAATCGGCGCAAGCGTAGCATGACAGCATGACCGGCAAATGGCATCCGGCAAATGGCATGTCGAAGAGAACTACATTAAGGTCCGCGGCCAGTGGATGTAACGGGCCTGTCGAACCCGCCTTTGTGCCACTGGCGATTACGACGGAGCCGAAGATGGCTCCCGAGGCTTCGCCGGTTCCGGAGCCCGGTCGAGATCACTTCTGGGATCGTTATAGTAGAAATAGGCACAGGCCTGGTTATGCGGGGTCCCGGCGATTGGTCTGCCCCATTGAAGTGGTCCTCAATTAGGTACGGCTTTGAGCCGGTTGAGGAGTGCAGAGATGGCCGGGAAACGGCACACAGCAGAAGAGATTGTTGCGAAGCTGCGTCAGGTTGACGTGCTGACATCGCAGGGGCGTCCGGTCGCGGAAGCGGTTCGGTCGATAGGCGTGACGGAAGTTACCTATTACCGGTGGCGCCAGGAATATGGTGGCCTGAAAGGCACGACCAGGTGAAGCGGCTGAAAGAGCTTGAGGCCGAGAACACCAGGCTCCGGCGCGCGATCTCGGATCTGACGCTGGACAAGATGATCCTGGCCGAGGCTGCACGGGGAAACTACTAAGCCCCGCGCGTCGCCGTGCCTGTGTGGATCATGTGGTTGCCGAACTAGGGGTGTCCGAGCGACGGGCCTGCCTGGTTCTGGGCCAGCATCGATCGACGCAGCGCAAGATCCCCACGAGACCTGACAATGAAGCGGCGCTGACGGCCGACATCATCGCGCTCGCCACTCAGTGTGGCCGCTACGGCTATCGTCGCATCACGGCGATGTTGCATCGAGCCGGCTGGGTGGTGAACCGCAAGCGGGTCGAGAGGATCTGGCGACGCGAGGGGCTGAAGGTTCCGCACAAGCAGCCCAGGCGCGGTCGGCTATGGTGCAACGAGAACTCCTGCATCCGACTTCGGCCGGAACATCCCAACCATGTCTGGTCCTACGACTTCGTCCAGGACCGCACCCACAACGGAAGGGGCTTCCGCATGCTCAACATCATCGACGAGTTCACTCGAGAATGCCTGACGATCAGGATCGGACGGAAGCTGAAGGCCGTTGACGTGATCGACACACTCTCGGACCTGTTCATCCTGCGCGGCGTGCCCGGCCATATTCGTTCCGACAACGGCCCAGAGTTCGTTGCAAAGGCGGTGCGCGAGTGGATGGCCGCTGTCGGAGCAAGGACGGCCTACATCATGCCCGGCAGTCCTTGGGAGAACGGCTATTGCGAGAGCTTCAATTCGAAGTTCCGCGACGAGCTGCTCAATGGCGAGATTTTCTACACGCTGGAGGAGGCCAGGGTTGTCATCGAAGGATGGCGTCAGCACGACAACACGACGACAGAACGCCCACGGGATCGCGGAGCACGAGCTTTTTTACCCGTGGCATCCTTGGGCCGGGAGCCTGGTCCATATTCATGAGGTGGTCGAGAAGGCTGGTAGAGAGATTTTCCGTTGCAGCCTCTCTGGTCGGGGATCCGATCGGTGGCTGGAGATTCCAGCCTGAATGTTTGATCGGGCGGCTAGTGCCGCTCGGCAGGTTGGCGCCGCTCCCCATGTCGATATTGCTGCGCTACGCGCGTTGGCGACGCTGCTGTAGCATGTAGCACCCGCTTCGGGCACCCCATCGCAAATGCGAGATTCGAGCGCAGCATTGGGCTCTCACGACGCGAATCGGGGAGATGTCCATGCCGCGCCAGCTCACCACGTATCAGTTCGATCTGTTCTCCAACCCGCACGATGTCGAGACGCCGCGGACGCCGCAATGGCAGACGCTGCCCGCCGAGACGCGCCGGACGCTGACGAAGCTGATGGTCCGCCTGATCCTCGACCACGCCGACGGCGACCTCGCTCTGGAACGACAGGTGGCGCGCCATGATGTCTGAGAAGATCAGGCCGCACCATCTGGAGCGCAAGACGATCCTGTATGTTCGGCAATCCTCGGCCCATCAGGTCCTCCACAATCGTGAGAGCAGCGCCCTGCAATATGCGATGCGCGATCGCCTGACGGCGCTTGGCTGGTCTCGCATCAAGACGGTCGACGAAGATCTCGGTCGCTCGGTGGCCGGCGGCGTCACACGTGCCGGATTCGACCGAATGGTAGCCGAAGTCTGCCTCGGCAAGGTCGGTGCGGTCGCGGCGCGGGAAGTATCGCGCTTCGCCCGCAACAGCCGTGACTGGCAGCAGCTCATCGAGATGTGCCGCGTCGTCGATACCGTGCTGGTCGATCAGGAGACGGTCTATGCGCCGCGTCAGGCTAATGACCGGCTGCTGCTGGGATTGAAGGGCAGCCTCAACGAGTACGAACTCGATCTTCTGCGTCAGCGTTCACTGTCGGCACGCTACGAGAAGGCCCGGCGCGGCGAGCTCATTGTCACGGCCCCGGTCGGCTTCGTGAAGGTCGGCGACAGGCTTGAGAAGGATCCCGATCGCCGTGTCCAGGACGCCATCATTCTCGTCTTCGACAAGGTGGCCGAACTCGGCAGCGCCCGGCAGGCCCTGCTCTGGTTCCTTGAGCATCGCTGGATTTGACAGCCAAGCGCAACAACGGTGACGTGGCCTGGCGTCGGCCAAATTATGCGACCATCCACCGGATGATCGAGAACCCGATCTGCGGCGGCGCCTACGCCTGTGGTAAGAGTCGTGTCGCGACAGGATATGATGCAGCGGGAGTGATCCGACCCAGGAGCCGCCGTAAGGCGCGAGCCGAGTGGCTGGCTCTGATCCCGGATGTCCATGAGGGTTATGTCAGTTGGGAGCGGGCGGAGGCGATCCGCAAGATGGTGAGCGACAACGTGCCCACGAGCCGGCATCACGGAGCGCCCAAGCATGGCGACGCTCTGCTCGCTGCGGCGCGGCGATTAGGATGAGATTCGTATTGCCGCGCATGATGGCTCGACATTGGAACCATCAATTCTGTCGCCAATACACGCCGCCGCGCTCGCCCCCGATCTCAAGACTGTCTGGTCGGCGCCGACGACCGACGCGGGGCTCAAGAAGCGCATCGTGCGCATCGTCATCCACGAGGTGGTCGCCGATATCGATGAAGAAGCGTCAAAGATCGTTCTCCTGATCCATTGGATTGGCGGCGTACTGCGCCTGCCGAGGAGGCGGCGCGGACAGCGCAACAGCACTTCGGCCGACATCCTGGCCGCCGTCCGGCAACTGGTTCTCATCGCCAATGGTGACCTGATTGCCGGCATCCTCAACCGGAACGGCCTGGTGACCGGCCACGGCAATCGCTGGACACTGCAATCGCTGGACACGGGAGCGGCTCTGGATCACCCAATGGGAGCCGGCCACACAGACGGCCCAGTCTCCAAACCTCGAAGCGCCTCCTCGCCAGAAACTGTGCTCCGCGGAATTGGTGGCTTTTGTGCATTTTAACGGTCAGAAAGGATTAATATTGATGGGTCTACGGCGGTGCAGAGGGCTCAAGTGCTGCAACAATCTGACTGCGACCCATTGTTCGTCTAACGGTGGAACGGCTTTCTTGTGCAGACACAGCAGGTGCCAGTTGCGATAGGAAGTCCAATCCTATGACTCATGGTCCCCAAACATCGGCCATGCGCCGCTACGAATTTGTCGTTGACCTCATAAAGCGCCGCATTCGCACGGGGACTCTGAGGGTCGGTGATCGCCTGCCGTCTGTCCGGCAGTTAAGCGAGGATACCGGTTACAGCCCAATGACGGTGCATCATGCGTACGAGCTCCTGGAGGCTGAGGGTGTTTGCGAGGCCCGGCCCCGGTCAGGTTTCTATGTCGTCGGTTTGCCCACGCCAGTGACAGGCTCAGGGGGCCACGATGGCGATGGAGAGACTGTTAAAAATCTGCCTGAGGCTTT
>NZ_JAMYSE010000158.1:0-7706 GCF_040321795.1 Mesorhizobium sp. M0244
CCGCGATCCTCGCCGACATAGGAATAGGCCTGGCTGATGGCGATCGAGCGCACGCCGAGCAGCGCGCCTTCCATGGCGCCGGCGACCGTGCCCGAATAGGTGACGTCGTCGGCGATGTTGGCGCCGGAATTGACGCCGGACAGGATCAGGTCGGGGGCTGCCGGCAGGATCTTCTTCACGCCCATGATGACGCAGTCGGTCGGCGTACCGCGCACGGCAAAGTGCTTTTCGCCGATTTTTCTTAGGCGCAGCGGCTCCGAGATCGACAGCGAATGCGCATAGCCGGACTGGTCCTGTTCCGGCGCCACCACCCAGACGTCGTCCGACAGCGTGCGGGCGATGCGTTCGAGCGATGCAAGACCCTCGGCATGGATGCCGTCGTCGTTGGTCAGGAGGATGCGCATTATTTCGATTCGATCTTTTCCAGGCCGCCCATGTAAGGCCGAAGCGCTTCAGGAATGGTTACACTGCCATCCTCATTCTGGTAATTTTCGATGACGGCAATAAGAGCGCGGCCGACGGCCGTGCCGGAGCCGTTCAGCGTGTGGACGAAGCGATTGCCCTTGCCGTCCTTGTCCTTGTAGCGGGCGTCCATGCGCCGCGCCTGGAAATCGCCGCATACCGAGCACGAAGAGATCTCGCGATAGGCGTTCTGGCCGGGCAGCCAAACTTCGATGTCGTAGGTCTTGCGTGCGCCGAAGCCCATGTCGCCGGTGCACAGCGTTATGGTGCGGAACGGCAGGCCGAGCCGCTTCAACACCTCCTCGGCGCATTCGGTCATCCGCTCGTGCTCGGCAAGCGACGATTCCTGGTCGGTGATCGACACCAGCTCGACCTTGTAGAACTGGTGCTGACGCAGCATGCCGCGCGTGTCGCGGCCGGCCGAGCCCGCTTCCGAACGGAAGCACGGCGTCAGCGCGGTATAGCGCAGCGGCAGTTTTTCGTGCGGCGTGATTTCCTCGCGCACGAGATTTGTCAGCGGCACTTCGGCCGTTGGGATGAGCCAAAGGCGTTGTATAGATGCCGAGACGAACGTCTCTTCCGGCTGCCCCACCAGAGCATCCACAATTCGTTGTCGCGCAGAGCGACCGTCGACATCTGGTGAGCCCGCGTCTTGTGCTGAAGCAAGCGCTCGTACAACCTTTTCAATCGAAGTCAGATTTCTTGCTGTAGCAAACAAATCGTCCTCAAATTTCGGCAATTGTCCGGTGCCGAACATTGCCTCGTCGCGCACCATCAGCGGCGGGACGATCTCCTCGTAGCCGTGCTCGGTCGTGTGCAGATCGAGCATAAACTGGCCGAGCGCGCGCTCCATCCGCGCCAGCTGGTTCTTGAGCACCGTGAAGCGCGAACCCGAAAGCCTTGCGGCACGCTCGAAATCCATCATGCCGAGCGCTTCGCCGATCTCGAAATGCTCCTTTACCCAATTCGGGCGGGTCGGCACCTTGCAGACGACGCGCTTGACGACATTGTCGTGCTCGTCCTTGCCGATCGGCACGTCATCGAACGGCACATTGGGCAGCACCGCCAACACGTCGTTCAGCGCCTTGTCGAGCTCGCGCTCGCGCGCCTCGCCATTCTGGATGAAGGCCTTGATCTCGCCGACCTCGGCCTTCAGCCTTTCGGCAAGGGCTGCATCGCCCGAACGCATGGCATTGCCGATCTCCTTCGATGCGGCATTGCGGCGTTCCTGCCTGGTCTGCAACTCGGTCAGATGCTCGCGTCGCGCCTCATCCGCGGCGATCAGGTCGTCGACCGTGGACTGCGCCTCCTCGGCCGACCACGAGCGCTTCTGGAGCGCCTCGACAAGGGCCTTCGGGTTGTCGCGAATCCATTTGATGTCAAGCATGGTCTGTTCGTCCTCGGCACGGCGGTTTCGGGGCAACGACATGCCCAAAACAAAGACCAGAGGGCGTAAACCGCATCATTGACCGATGCAAGATGTCAAGCCGAGTTCCTTCGCGCCCCGCTCAGGCCGGCAACACCGGAACTTTCAAACCCTGAAACAAAAAACCCGCCTCAGTAGGCGGGTCGTCGGCGCGAATCAGCACCATACCCAGATTAGTAGCATAGCTGCCGGCACAAAGCAAGAACAAAGATGCCAACCGCCCAACCGCAGCTACGTCGAAGACGCGTCCGCCGGCTTTTCGGCCACCTCTTCCCTGGCGTCCTGCTTTTCGCGGGCCACACGGTCGCGCTCCTTGCTGCGCTCGATCAGCCGGGCCGACCAGATCGAGACCTCGTAGAGAAGGATCGTCGGAATGGCGAGGCCGATCTGGCTCATCGGGTCGGGCGGCGTCAGCACCGCCGCCACCACGAAGGCGATGACGATCGCCCATTTGCGCTTCTCGGCCAAGCCCTGGGACGACAGCATGCCGACACGCGTCATCAGGCTGGTCACCACCGGCAACTGGAACACCAGGCCGAAGGAGAAGATCAGCGTCATGATCAAGCTGAGATATTCGGACACTTTCGGCAGCAGCGAAATCTGCACCTGGTCGTTGGTGCCGGTCTGCTGCATGGCGAGGAAGAACCACATCACCATCGGCGTGAAGAAGAAATAGACCAGCGACGCGCCCATCAGGAACAGGATCGGCGAGGCGATCAGGAACGGCAGGAAGGCATTGCGCTCGTTCTTGTAGAGGCCGGGCGCGATGAATTTGTAGATCTGCGTGGCGATCAGCGGAAAGGCGATGACCATGCCGCCGAACATGGCGAGCTTGACCTGGGTAAAGAAGAATTCCTGCGGCGCCGTATAGATCAGCTCGACCTTGTGCGGATCGAGCCCGGCCCATTGGGTGGCCCATCTGAACGGGATCACCAGCAGGTTGAACAGCTTCTTGGCGAAGAAGAAGCACACAAGAAAAGCGACGAAGAAACCGCCGATCGACCACATCAGCCGCCGGCGCAACTCGATCAGGTGCTCCATCAGCGGAGCCGACGATTTTTCGATTTCGTCCTGTTCCTTATCCGAAGTGCTCACTTTGCGGCTCCCGCCGTTTTCCTGGCGGCCGGCTTCTTCGTTGCTGCCGATTGAGCTTTCGGCTCAGCTTTCGTGGCGGCCTTTGGCGCAGCGGTCTTTGCCGGCTTGGCCGGCACGGCAGCCGCTGCCTTCGCAGACGCCGGCTTCTTCTTTGCCGCCGATGCTTTTTGCGGCACGGCCGCTGCAGTCGTTTGCGCCTGCACTGCCGGTGCCACGACGGACTCGTCCGTCATCGCCGGAAAGATCGGCGTGGCCGGCGTCGGCTCCGGCGGACTGACGCCCGGCATCGTCGTTGCGCCGTTCTTCAGCGGCTCGGCTGCCTGCTCGGTCGACGGGGCGGGATCGACGACCGGCTTGGGTTGCATCACGGCATCGACGCCGGAACGGACGTCAGCGGCCGCCTGCTCGAATGGATTGAGCTGTTTCCTGATCTCGGCCGCCGGATTGAGGCTTCTCAGCGAATCGACCGACTTCTTGACGTCGTCGAGCTCGGCTTCCTTCAGTGCGTCGTTGAACTGCCGCTGGAAATCGGACGCCATGGCGCGCAGCTTCGCCGTTGTGCGGCCGAAGGTGCGCAGCATGTTGGGCAAATCCTTGGGCCCGACGACCACGATCATGACGATCGCGATCACCAGCATCTCGGTCCAGCCGACTTCGAACATGGCTATACGTTCCGACTCAAGTTTTGGCCGACTAAAGTTTTGGGCTCAGCCTTTGCTGGCCTTTTCCTTCGGTACCGAAACGGTTTCGTCGGAACGGTGTTCGACGGTGCGCTTGTCCTCAGCAGTGTCGTCGTCGGCCATGCCCTTCTTGAAGCTCTTGATGCCCTTGGCCATGTCGCCCATCAACTCGGGGATCTTGCCGCGGCCGAAGACCAGCAGCACGATCACCAGAACGATCATCCAGTGCCAAATCGAAAATGAACCCATAGCAAATCTCTCTCGAACGGTTTCCCAGACGCTGATCTATGCGCTTTCGGGTTCGGATTCAAACAGAACTGCGACAGAGTTCATGAATGAGTGGCAGATGTCACGCACTTTCGGCACAGCAGCCCGCTACCAATCGGCGCAGTTCCGCCCTGCCTATGGCTTTAAGATGGCGCTCGGGTCAATCTTCCGTGACGCGCGGGGTCAAAAGGCCGAGTTCCTCGAGGTCGATGTCGGTCAGCGGATCCTCGTCGTCGGTGAGCGCATCGGGGTCGGCCGGCGGCAGCGGCACCGAGAAATTCGACGGCATGCGGCCGGACAGCAGCCCGGCACCCTTCAATTCCTCCATGCCGGGGAGATCGCGGATCTCCTCCAGCGCGAAATGGTCGAGGAAAATGTCGGTCGTGCCGTAGGTGACGGGACGGCCGGGCGTGCGGCGCCGGCCGCGCATCCTCACCCATTCCGTCTCCATCAGCGTGTCGAGCGTCCCCTTTGATGTCTCGACGCCGCGGATGTCCTCGATCTCGGCGCGCGTCACCGGCTGGTGGTAGGCGATGATCGCCAGCACTTCGAGGGCGGCGCGGGAAAGCTTCCGCTGCTGCACCGTGTCGCGGCTCATCAGGAAGGCGAGGTCGCCGGCGGTGCGGAAGGCCCAGGCATCACCGACGCGCACCAGGTTGACGCCGCGCCGCGCATAGATCTGCTGCAGTTCGGCCATTGCCGCGGCAATGTTGATGCCGTCAGGCAGCCGCGCCGCGAGCTGTTTTTCGCTGACTGGCTCGGCGCTGGCGAATACGATCGCTTCGGCCATCCGCACGGCCTCCGCCATATGCAGCCGCTCGCCGGGATTCTGCGACAAATTCTGCCCCTGGTTTTGTGCCGGGTTTTCGGCGACCATGCCTTGCTCGGCGTCGTCGTCGACCTTGAACGGAATGACCGAAGCGTTGGCGCGTTCGCTCATGGTGTCACCTCGACTATCTTGATGGCTTGGGCGCGGCCGCGCAGATAAAGCGGCGCGAACACCTGGTCCTGCCGCATCTCCATCTTGCCTTCGCGCACCAGTTCCAGCGTTGCGGCGAACGAGCTGGCAACTGCGGTGCGCCGCTCTTCCGGGCCGGCCAGATATTCGACCAGGAAACTGTCGAGCGCCGTCCAGTCGCGCAACGACCCGATCAGCCTGATCAGCACGTCGCGCGCATCCTTGAGCGACCACACGCCGCGCCTGGCGATCGTCACATTGGTGACCGCCTGCTTCTGGCGCTGCTGGGCATAGGCGGTCAACAGGTCATAGAGCGAGGCCGAATAGGCATTGCGCTTCTCGACGATAACCATCTCCGGCATGCCGCGCGCAAACACGTCGCGTCCGAGCCGGTTGCGGTTGACCAACCGTGCAGCTGCGTCGCGCATCGCCTCCAGCCGCTTCAGCCGGAACTGCAGCACCGCCGCCAGTTCCTCGCCGCTTTCACCTTCGTCGCCGGGCTGCTTGGGGATCAGAAGCTTCGATTTGAGGAAGGCCAGCCATGCCGCCATCACCAGGTAGTCGGCGGCAAGCTCCAGCCTCAGTGCCCTCACCTTCTCGACGAAGACCAGATATTGCTCGGCCAGCGCCAGGATCGAGATGCGCGACAGGTCGACCTTCTGATTGCGGGCAAGATGCAGCAGAAGATCGAGCGGACCTTCGAAACCGGCCACATCGACGACCAGGGCGGGATCGCCGGTCAGCCGAGAATCGTCGTTCTCGGCCCACAGGCGGTCCATCGGTGCGGCCTTGCCGGCCTTCAGGTCCAATGTCTCCGCCACTTCGCTTCCTTTGATGCTAGGCCACCGCGTCGAAATAACTGGCAAATTCGGCCCGAATCTCGGTCTCGTCCGCTACGTCACGGTTCCTGATATAGGTCAGCGCCCGCTCCGCGCGCTCAAACGACTTGCGTTCAAGCCCGGTCGTGCGCGACGCAATGCCGGCCATCTCCTCGAACACGCCGTTGCAGTGAAGGACCAGATCGCAGCCCGCCGCAAGGATCGCGGCCGCCTTTGACGGGAAATCCCCAGAAAGTGCCTTCATCGAGGTGTCGTCGCTCATCAACAGACCGTCGAAGCCGATTTCGCCGCGGATGATCTTTTCGATGACCTTGCCGGATGTGGTGGCCGGGTTCTTCGGATCGATCGCGCTGTAGACGACATGCGCCGTCATCGCCATCGGCAAATGGTTGAGCTCCCTGAACGGGGCAAAATCATGCCGCTGCAGGTCGCCGATCGAGGCGTCGACGGTCGGCAGTTCGAAATGCGTGTCGGCGAAGGCCCTTCCATGGCCGGGAATATGCTTCATCACCGGCAGCACGCCGCCCGCCATCAGGCCTTCCGCCGCGGCGCGGCCCAATTCGATGACGGCGCGCGGCTCCTTGCCATAGGCGCGCGCGCCGATCACGTCGCTGGCGCCTTCGATCGGGACGTCGAGCACTGGCAGGCAATCCGCCGTGATGCCGTAGCGCAGCAGGTCGAAAGCGTGCAGCCGCGCCATCAGCCAGGCGGCACGGGTGCCGGCGTCATGATCGTCGCGCCACAAGGCACCGAGTGCGCCGGCAGCCGGATAGTTCGGCGCCAGCGGCGGCCGCAGGCGCTGCACCCGACCGCCCTCCTGGTCGATGAATACCGGCGCGTCCGCACGCCCGACGCAGTCGCGCATAGCGGCGACCAGATCGCGGATCTGCTCGGTCTCGCCGATATTGCGCGCAAACAGGATGAAGCCCCACGGGCATTCATTGCGATAGAAACGGATCTCGTCGCGGGTCAGTGATTTCCCGGCGCAGCCCAGGATCATGGATTTTGATTCGGTCATGCGGAACAGTTTAGAGCTTCGCGTGGACAAAGGGAATCGCCCGCAATTGTCTCCAGGAATTTCCGTTCACGCAAAAAAAGCCGGCGCGGGCGCCGGCCTTTTCGAGGGGCTTTGAGCCGCTAGTGAGACACGAAGCAATTACCGCCGGCAGCCTTGTAGCCGGTGCACAGTTTGATGGCCTCGTTGCGAGACTGCGCCGGAACGCGGACACGGTAGAAGGTGCCCTTGCCGGCAATTTCGGCCTTGACGATGTTAGCGGTGCGGCCGGAAAGCACGCTGCCGTAGCGGCGCTGCAGATCCTGGTAAGTCGCCTGGGCGCTTTCGACTGTCGGCTGCGAAGCGATCTGTATCGACCACGAACCACCGCCGGCCGCGGCCGGATCGATGGAAGCAACCTGATCGGGCTTGACCTCGCCGACCACATCGACCGGCTGGTCGGACGGACGCTGCGGCGCCACGGGGACCGTGGCCGGGGTGTTGGCGGACTGCTTGCTGGCTGACGGCTGGGCCTTGGCTTCAGCCTTTGTGTCGGGCTGGGGCGCCGGCTGCAGCTTGGTGGTTTCGGCCTGGTCGCCACTCGCCTGGTCGCCACTCTTCGGATCACTTGTCATTTGGTCGATCAGGGGCACGGCGCCGGTCTGCGCCGCGTCGTCGGCCTGGGTCGACGGAGCTACGTGCTGCGGCGCCGGATCGGCCGGCTCGGCAGCAGCCATCTGCGGGGCGGCAGGCGCCGGATCCTCGCGCGCCACCAGCGAGCCGTCAGGTTTCACCACCATCGTCCGTACCTTGCGTGGCGCAACGGCGACGATCTCGGGGTTAGCACCCTTGTCGGCCTCCTGCAGAACCTGCGCAATGCGATCCTCGGACTTGGGCGCCGGTGCGGCGTCAGGTCCGCTAGCGCCAGACGGGTGGGAGCCAGCCCCGTTGGGGTCAGACGCCCGGGGGCCGGGCGCGTCGATAC
>NZ_JAMYSE010000159.1:0-7369 GCF_040321795.1 Mesorhizobium sp. M0244
GCACCTCATATCCGCCGTACAAGTGCCTCGACCGCCGATCGGATCGGCGGGCTGCAGCTTATGTCAAAGGCCATTGTCAGCAATCATGAGAGTGGGAAGACTCTATAGGAGGAAAGCAAGTGGAGTTATCTTGCGTTGGGGTCGGTGCTGGGCCGTCTAATTTGAGCCTTGCGTGTCAGATACAAGAGCAAGTTGGGCAAGGGGCACTGTTCCTGGATCGGCAGATCGACTTCCGCTGGCATTCGGGCATCGCGTTCGATTCCTCGGAGCTCCAGGTCAGCCACTTTAAGGATCTGGTCACGCTGGTGAATCCGCGATCAGCCTACACTTTCGTAAACTTCCTGCACGAGAACGGGCGTCTGTATCACTTCCTGAACGCACAGTTCGAAGCCGTGCTCAGAGTTGAGTTCGAGCAATACCTGAACTGGGCCTTCCACAGGAACCCACTTGTGCGTCGCGGCGAGACGGTGCGCGAAATCCGCTTTGACGGCGAGTTTCGGGTGCGGACGGATAAGGCGGTTCTCGGCGCCAGAGACGTCGTGGTCAGCATTGGCAAGCAGGCGCGAATCCCGCCTCAGTTTCAGGGCTGGACTGGACGCAACCTTTTCCACTCATCTGTTTTACTGCACATCCATCCTGAGGTGCGGAGAAAGCATGTCTGCGTGGTTGGCGGAGGCCAGTCGGGAGCCGAGGTGATGTTGCACCTTGTCGGCCTGCCGAAAGAACGGCGGCCTGCCTCGATCACTTGGGTCTCGCAGCGCGAAAACTATCTGCCTCTCGACAACAGCCCGTTCACAAACGAGTTGTTCATGCCCTGCTTTTCGGATCGTTTCGCGGCGATGAGCGAGTCGCAGCGTAAGCTGCTCCTGCGGCGTTTCGTGCTTGCCTCGGACGGCATTTCGGAAAGCACGTTGCGCGCGATCTATCAGGCGCTGTACCGCCACGCATTTTTCGAGCCAAACCGATCCGACATCACACTGCGGCCGGGCTGCACCGTCTCGCACTGCATCAACGCCGGCGCGGGTCACAGGCTGACCCTGCAGCACGGCATGGTCGAGGTCGAAGAAGTCACGGCTGACATCGTCATCCTGGCCACCGGTTACGAAAACGCGGTGCCAGACTTCTTGGAACCCATCGCGCACCGGCTGGAGGAGATCGGCAATGAATTAGCTATTCGCGAGGATTTTTCGGTGAGCTGGGACGGACCGCGTGACAGACGCATCTTCGTACAAAACGCGAGCCTCGGGCAGCGCGGCCTGGCCGATCCGAACCTAAGCCTGCTGGCCTGGCGCGCGCGCCGCATCCTCGATAGCCTTCTTGGGCGCGCGCCGTGCGCGAACCCCGAGCATCCTGGCTTCATCAGCCATACCTCGATCGAGAGCTGGCCCGACCCCGTAGCCGAAGAAATGGGCAGCGGGATATGACTCCTAGACTTTTGGTCATCGGCGGTGGCATCCTAGGAATGATGTCCGCCTCCGCTGCGGCGAAGGCCGGAGGCTTCTCCGAAATCATCGTGACCGAACAAGCCCTTGGACCAAGCGGCGCATCGCATTATTCTGGGGGCGTGCATTTCCCCTACGGTCGTCAAGACCGTACCAGGTCGCTCACTCGAAAGAGCGCCGTGGCCTTGGCGGCCATGGCTGGGTCGGCGGTCAGCGGATGGTGCCGGCCTTTAGCGATGCGTGTCGTGGCTGGACCGGGTGAAGCGATTGATCCGGCTCAGTTTACGGGACCCCTCGACCCGGCTGAGCCTGACATGGGCAGTCTCGCGCCGAGCTTCTGCGACGATACCCGTTTTTGGAGCATCGCTGGAGCTCATGTCGCCGACGTGCCCGCCCTGATCGCCCAACTGCAACTCGAACTTGTGGCAAGGATTCGCGTGGCGCACGGCTTGCGCTGCGTCAGACTGCGCGAAAGGGGCGATGGCGCGGAGGCCGAATTCGCTACGGGCGAGATTATCTCGGCGGACGTGGTGATCTTGGCGGCCGGCCCTTGGATCGTCGAAGCCCCGTTCCTCGAGCTGACCGAGGCCTTCTCAATCCGCATCAAGAAGGTCGTGGCGCTGCATCTCGACCGGACTTCTACACTCGATGATGCTCTGATCTTCATGCCCAGGGCCGAAGCCTTCCTGCTGCCACAGCCAGCCGCCGGCCGCTGGCTGTTCAGCTATACTTCGACCGATTGGGATGTGCGCCCCGAGACGCTGGCCTGCGGCCTGTCGCGAGCTGACCTTGAGGCCGGCCGCGCGGTGCTGGAGCGGTTCTGCCCCGGGCTGGGCAGGGATCTGACCTCTGGCCGCGTCTTCTGTGACGCCTACAGCCCGAGTGGCGCCCCCGTCGTCGCCCGCCTGGCGGCCCAGAGCTGCATTATCCTGGCCGGGGCCGCCAACGGGTCGGGCTACCGTTTCTCTCCACAAATTGCACGGGAGGCTGTTGCGTTGGCAGCCGAAAATCCGACTGCTTCAACAGCTTAGGTTCGTCATGCGCAAATACACGTTTTCTCGAACGGAGCTGTCGCGGGCGTTCGGTATCGACATGGCCACGCTTGGAACGGGAAGCGTTCGCACGGGGTTTTCATTCGGAAAGGTTGGACCCGGCGTCACATCCGAGCCCCATCGGCACGACGAAATCGAGGCCTTCGTGGTCCTGTCTGGCGCGGGCAAGGTCACGACCGACCGTGGGGAAATCTCGGTCGAGGCGGGCGATGTCGTTCTGTTCCACCCTTTTGAAGCGCACGTGCTGCGCAACGATGGGGACGAAGACCTAAATTTCGTCGATGTCTACTGGC
The DNA here is from genome assembly GCF_040321795.1 of Mesorhizobium sp. M0244. Taxonomy (NCBI): domain Bacteria; kingdom Pseudomonadati; phylum Pseudomonadota; class Alphaproteobacteria; order Hyphomicrobiales; family Phyllobacteriaceae; genus Mesorhizobium; species Mesorhizobium sp. M0244. The sequence goes on from NZ_JAMYSE010000159.1 coordinate 2,788, forward strand.
GAGACGGCGAGGCGGCCCTTGATGCCGCTGCAAAGGCCACGGCTCCACGCGGGCCGATCTTCGTTTTCTCCACGCCGCCAACGCCAAATGGCGATCTGCATCTGGGGCATCTTTCTGGCCCTTTTTTCGGCGCCGACGTCTACACTCGTTTCCTGCGCATGAAAGGGGTCAAAGCCTATCACCTCACTGGAAGCGATGACAACCAGAGCTACGTCGCGACACGCGCCGATGCCGATCAATCGACGCCTGCAAACGTGGCGCGCTACTACGCCGACGAGATTCGCGCCACGCTCGCACTTTTCGATTGTGAGGTCCACAGCTTCCAACTCACGACGGGCGATGACGGTTACGGGGAGTTTCAAGCCGCGTGTTTCCGCAGTCTTCTGAGCAGCACGGCGATAGATCTGCGCCAGAGCCCTGCGCTTTTCGATGCCGTGACTGGCCATTATCTTTACGAACCGGATGTTACCGGCCTCTGCCCCGATTGCGGCGGGTCCGCCGGTGGCAACATCTGCGAGGAATGCGGCGCCCCAAACCTTTGCCATGACTTGCGTGCAGCCCGGTCACGGCAGTCTGCCGAGGCGCCGCTGGTCGGCTCCGTCCGCCGCGCTGAACTTGCGCTGGACCGATGCTACGACAATATCGATCGGCATCTAAGGGCGTCGGGGGTCCCGCTACGGATTTTGGATCTCTTCGCGCGCCTACGCCGACGCGGCGACTTTTCAGTACCCATTACCCACCCCTCGGACTGGGGCCTGCCGGCCGAAGGGTTCCCGGGGCAAGTGATCTGGGTCTGGCCGGAGATGGCCTTCGGTTTTCTTTACAACATCCAGGCGCTCGGCCGCTCGCTGGGTCGCGACTGGAAGGCGGCCATGCCCGGCAACGACTGGCAGATTGTCCATTTCTTCGGCTTCGACAATTCCTTCTACCACGCGCTACTCTACCCCGCTCTTTACGCCGAGGTCTTCTCCCACTGGACGCCACGCATCCACTATCACGTCAACGAGTTCTACCTGCTCGACGGCAAGAAGTTCTCAACCAGCTGCCGCCATGCGGTCTGGGGCAAGGAGGTTCTGAGCCGAAAGACGGTCGACGTCGTGCGCCTCCATTTGGGCCTGACACGCCCGGAAGGTGAGCGGACGGATTTCACGCTGGACGCGCTGCGCCGCACCGAGAACGAGGTGTTCCAAGGGATCTGGCTGAACTGGCTCGATGCGTTGAACCAGGAAATCAAGCAGGATTTTGGCGGCCGTGTGCCCGATGCAGGCGACTGGAGCCCGGCCGACCGCGCCTTCTTTGCTCGGATAGAGATCTATCGCGCCGCGATGGAGCGCGCCTATTCGGACGAAGGCTTCTCGGTCCGGCGCGCGGCCGCTCAGGTCTGCGATTTCGTGCGCGATTGCGTGATCTACCGTCGGGCGCAAGACTATGCGGCGGCGCGACGTTTCTATCCCGCCCGCAATCGGACTTCGCTAGCCCTTCAAACGACGGCCGCTGCGATCCTGGCACCGACACTCGCTCCGCTGATGCCCCGATTCGCCAGCACGGTGGCGCGAGGCATCGATGGCGTCTCAACCGAAACATGGCCCCGGTCCGTCCAGCGACTTGCGCCCGGGACGCGCTTTGATCTCGGACCCGTGTTGGTGTTCTACGCCAGATCCGGCAATCCTCATCTCGATGAGGAGGAAGCACTAAAGGTGCACCAGTGAGCGATCCCAATCTCGATCAGATCTGCGCAGCAATCAAAGCCGATGATGCCAAGTATCTTTACTCGCTGCCACTGGCGCCCGAAGGCCGCTACCAGGCGGTAGAGGCCAGACTGACCGACCTGAACCAGCGCATCGTCGACACCCTGGCCCGCGCCTTCGAGGACCGATCGGCCGATAGCTTCCCAGCCCTTGCTGTTTCGTGCGGCAAATGCCGTGTGGGCTCGACTGCGCTGACCAACCTCTTCGGCATCGCGGGATTGCCGTCCTATTACCAGCCGGTCAAGACTGTCATGCGGTTCGAGGCGCTTGGTCAACCTAGCGCGCCCTGGATCGTGCCCGATCGCGCGACAACGCCTCTCGTCCATTGCAAGGAAATGACCGGCCCCTATTTGCTGGCCGAATGCCTATTCGACCCAATCGATCTTCTGGTGGCGGCGGGCTATCCTGCGGCCAAGATTACTATGGTCGCGCTCGAACGCGAGCCGGTCGCGTCTCTTGATTCCTGGCTCGAGAAGTGGAGCCAGCACAGGGCACCCGCTACCTTGGTGCAGCATTACTTGCTGTCGGCGCTCAATGCCGCGCGGATCGAGCGCAATGCCCGCCGACATGGCATCCGGGTGGTGAATTATGTTTACGAGGCAAGTAAGCATCCACACGCGGCGGTGGCCGCGCTTCTGGACTGTTTTGATCTCGGCGATAGGTTCACGCCGGCTCTAGTCGACGACTGGGGCAAGCGGGGCTCTTTGGAATCGCCGGAATCCTTGGTGCGTTTTCCGGTCGAGCCTGCTCCCTATGTCATGGTCGGTCTCCATGCGTCCGAGACCCGTTACCGGTTCAAGGATCGCAACGTCAGCTACGTGACCGACGAGATGCGAGCGCTGCTCGCGCGCAAAGGAATCACAGATATCTATGCGCGAGCTAGAAATGCTTGCTTTACTCAGCTGAAGCTTGAACCGGAGGCTATATGAGCCGGCGGACGGGACAAGATGGATCAGCGGACCGGCCGGACCGGCTAGCCGCTGGACACCTTGGCGTTGGGCGGCAGACGCAGGCCTCCTTTGCGAGCCGTTCTGCCCGCAAATCAGCTAAGCGGCCGATCGATCTCTTGTGAGAGCTCGGAGGACACCGTGCAAAACTCAACCAGTGAAGCTCACAGCGAACTTAGTCGGACGCAACATCTTCGCTCTAGACTAAGACTAGACGTCATGTTCCGAGGCGGAGAACGGTGGCCCGCCCTTTCGTGCGATTAAAAGACGAGGGTTGCTCGGATGGGCCGAGCCGATCCTCACGCACGGAGAGCGAGCCATGGGAGAGTATAGCGAAGCATTTGTCGCGTTTGATGTAGCCAAGAAGAAGCACGCGGTTGCGATCGCGGAGGGCGGCCGCACCGGCGAGGTCCGGTTCGTCGGCGAGGTCGAGAATAGTCCGGCGGCGATAGAGCGGACGATCAAGAAGCTGGGAAGAAAGTATGATCGACTGCACGTCTGCTTCGAGGCTGGGCCGACGGGTTATGGGTTGTGCCGGCAGGTCCGCGATCTTGGTCACGACTGCATCGTGGTTGCGCCGGCCCTGATCCCGAAGCGGCCGGGCGAGCGCGTCAAGACCAACCGGCGGGACGCGGTCACGCTGGCGCGACTGCATCGGGCGGGCGAACTGATCGGGGTGTGGGTGCCGGACGTAGTCCACGAGGCTGTCCGCGATCTGGTCCGAGCCCGCGAAGCCGCAGCCGACGACCTGCGCCGCAAACGCCAGCAGCTGCTCTCATTCCTTCTGCGCCATGGGCGGATCTACCAGAACGGCGGTCATTGGACATTGGCGCACCGGCGCTGGCTTGCCCGACAGAACTTCGAGCATACCACGCAGCAGATCGTGTTCCAGGAGAAGATCGACGCGATCGAGGACGCGGCTCAGCGACTACACCGCCTGGATGAGCAGTTGCGCGCCGTCGTGCCAACTTGGTCCATGGCGCGAGTCGTTGAGGCCTATCAGGCCATGCGCGGCGCCTCGTTCCTGGTCGCAGTGATATTTGCGGCCGAGATTGGGGATGTGCGTCGCTTCGATACGCCGCCGCAGTTGATGGCCTTTCTCGGCCTTGTCCCGGGGGAGCGCTCGACCGGTGACACGGTTCGCCGGTCGAGCCTTACGCTCGCCGGCAATCGACGCGCCCGCCGCGCCCTGGTCGAAGCGGCATGGACTTACCGCTATCCTGCCAGGGTCAGTGAGACCCTGAGGGTGCGGCTCGAGGGGCTGCCCAAGGCCGTCCGCGATATTGCCTGGAAGGGGCAGCTCCGGCTCTGCGCCCGCTATCGTCGCCTCAGCGCCGCCGGCAAGAAGCCGCCGGTGGTCGTGGCTGCGATCGCACGCGAGATGGCCGCCTTCTTGTGGGCCATCGGCCGGGAGGTCGCGCCGTCATAGCCGGTCTCGACCCAACCCGCTGCACAGTGTTGGGGGTGGGGCCACGGTGGGGAACTCCCGTCGCTAGTTATGTGGCCAAGCCGATGCGCCCGACGCCCGCCCTGTAGACCGAGGACAGCCCCGAGACGAAGATACGGAAGGCCGGTACCCAACCCGCGGATGAGAGTCTGATCAACCGTCGTCTCTGAGCTCCACCCCCAGCCCTGTGCAGCTTCAGCCGGTCCGACTGCTTCGCAAACCTGCCAAGCAGGCGAGCCTTCTTGCCTTTGTCAAGCGAAGTGAGGATTTGACCCCTGGGGCGAAACGAAGAACTGACCCCCTCATTGCTTTGCAGTTTCGTTGGTGCCGGGGGGGGGGGGGGGGGGGGGGGGGCGGGTGGGGGCCGCGCCGCGGGAGACCGGCGGGCGGGGGGGGGGCGACGGGGTGGGGGGGTCAGGGAGAAGAGTGGATTAGAAAAA
>NZ_JAMYSE010000160.1:0-7165 GCF_040321795.1 Mesorhizobium sp. M0244
GCATGAGGCTCTGCGCCGGCCAGCCGGCTTAACCCTCGTACCGTTGCATATCGGATGACGGGCCGCCCTCAGGCCCAGCAATCATAGGGACTAGGGGGGAGATTGGCAGCTTCGGCGCGCCGCCTAATCCTGCAACGTCGAAGATTGGCGAAAACCGATGTCACGTCAGATCTCCCCCCAAGTGGGGGAGATGTCCGGCAGGCCAGAGGCGAGCGCTGTCCCGCCGACCTCGCCGGGTTTTGCTTGGAGCCGTGTGGATCTTCCCCGCTGGACGCTTTTCCACCCAATTGTCACCATGTAGCTCTGAGAGAGTTTTCAACCGCGGCTGGGGACAGTATGAGTGACCGGATCGGGCGGCTCCAGCTTCAAATCAATACGAGGACATCATGACAATACGCGCTGTCGTTTGGGGCGAGAACATCCATGAGCGGACCAACGAGGTGGTCGCAGGCATCTATCCCGAGGGCATGCACGCGACGATTGCCAACGCGCTGAAGTTCGACCCAGAGATTTCGGTATCCTGGGCGACGCTTGAGCAGCCGGAGCATGGCCTGCCGGCCGACCGTCTGGCCGAGACCGATGTCTTGCTGTGGTGGGGGCACAAGGACCATGGCGCCGTCGCCGACGAAGTGGTCGAGCGCGTGGCGCGCCGCGTCTGGGAAGGCATGGGGCTGATCGTTCTCCATTCCGGGCATTTCTCGAAGATCTTCAAGAAGCTGATGGGCACGCCCTGCACGCTGAAATGGCGCGAGGCCGGCGAGCGCGAACGGCTCTGGGTGACCAGCGCAAGCCATCCGATCGCCGCGGAACTTGGCGAGTATTTCGAGCTCGAGAACGAGGAGATGTACGGCGAGCAGTTCGCCGTGCCGGAGCCGCTGGAAACCGTCTTCATCTCCTGGTTCCAGGGCGGAGAAGTGTTCCGGTCGGGGCTGACCTATCGTCGCGGCGCCGGCAACATCTTCTATTTCAGGCCAGGCCATGAGACCTATCCGACCTATCACGACGCCAATGTCCAGAAGGTGCTGCGCAATGCGGTGAAATGGGCGCACAATCCGCAAGGCTCCAATCCGGCCATCCTCGATGCGCCGAACGTACCGGTGGAGAAGGCGCTCGACCGATCGTCGAGCGCGGCGGAAAACTTCATTCCGCGGGCGAAGCCGGCTTTCGCTAGGCCACCATCCCGAACCTTCGGTGGTTCGGGAAATCCATGATCAAACAAGAAGATAAGCCCCATCCTAAGGATAAGAATCATGCGTCTCTTGATACTCGGCACCGGCTGGATGGCGGAAGAGCACGCTAGGCAGTTCGGTAAGATCGAGGGCGTCGAACTGATCGGCGCCGTCGATCTCGACCGCGCGCGTGTCGACAAATTTTCGGACGTCTACGGTATCGCCAACCGGTTCGCGTCGCTGCAAGACGCGCTCGCATGGGGCAAGTTCGACGCGGTGGCGAACGTGACGCCGGATCGTATCCACCATCCGACCACCATGATGCTGATCGCGGCGGGCAAGCCGGTGCTGTGCGAAAAACCGCTGGCCGAAAATTACCAGAAGGCCAGTGAGATGGCCGATGCCGCCGAGCGGGCCGGCATCATCAACATGGTGAACCTGACCTATCGCAACGCCGCTGCGCTGCAGAAGGCGCGCGCCATGGTGCTGGCCGGCGAGATCGGCACGGTCAGGCATGTCGAGGCATCCTATCTGCAGAGCTGGCTGGTGTCCAAATTCTGGGGCGACTGGCGCACCGATCCGAAATGGCTGTGGCGGCTGTCGCGCGGCCATGGCTCCAACGGCGTGCTCGGCGACGTCGGCATCCACATCCTCGATTTCGCCAGCTATGGTGCCGGGCTCGGCATCGACCACGTGTTCTGCCGGCTGAGGACCTTCGACAAGGCGCCCGGCAAGCGGATCGGCGAGTACGAGCTCGACGCCAATGACAGTTTCACCATGGCGCTGGATTTCAGCAATGGCGCTTTCGGTGTCGTTCATGCCAGCCGCTGGGCAACCGGCCATCTGAACGAACTCCGCCTGCGCATCTACGGCGACAAGGGTGGCATCGAAGTCGTGCACAATCTGACCAGCTCGGAGCTGAAAGCGTGCATCGGCGAGGATGTCGAGAACGCCAAATGGCAGGTTCTCGACGTCGGAACGGTGCCGACCAACTACCAGCGCTTCGTCGATGCAGTGCGCAACGGTGTCCAGGCCGAACCGTCATTCCGCCACGCGGCCGAACTGCAGAAGGTGCTCGACCTGGCGGTCGTCTCGGATGAGAAGAGGGCCGAATTGAGCACCGATACGCAGTGATATCGTTCAGGGAATCTTGAGAGGAGCCAGCCATGGTCACGCGGCGCGCCGAATGTTCCTGCGGTCAGCTGTCAGCCACCTGCTCGGGCGAGCCGGTACGCGTCTCGGTTTGCCATTGCTTGGCCCTGCAAGCGACGCACCGGCAGCGCGTTCAGTTTCAACGTGCGGTTTGCCGAAGGTGATGTCTCCGTCCACGGCCGCTCGGCGGAGTTCACGCGCATTGGCGACGAGGGCGGCCGCGTCATCGACAGCTTCTGCCCCGATTGCGGCACCACCGTCCATTACCGGATTGACACTCAACCCGGTCTGACCGCCATCCCGGTGGGCGCTTTCGCGGACCCTGCGTTCCCGCCGCCCTTCCTGTCCTTCTACCACGAGAGCCGGCGCTGCCAGTGGGTCGAGGTCCGAACCGAACCTTTGGCGACGTTCGGCTGAAGCCGCTGGTCGCCTCCGGCTGACGTTTTAGGATCAAACCCAATCACTCTGAACGACCGAGTTCGACCCGGTCCGACCGTACAAGGCATTTCAGGCGACGAAGTCGATCCATCACCGTGCGTGGCTCGATCGCGCCGGAAGAAAGCGTTGTGCGTCGGCTGGGCAAGCTCCGTAACAGTTGCGCTCAACGGGGCACGACAAGTGCCGACGGTCCAATTGATCGCCGATGGTTAATATGTGCTGGCCATGCTAGAATTTAGCGTCCTCGACGTGGTTAAAATCGGGGCATTGCGACCGGTTGACGGCGCGGGAGGTCGACGGACAAACCACGAACAGACCACAGGGAGGAAGCATTGTTTCGGACACCAGTTCATCTTGCATTCTTGACAGCGTCGATTGTTGCCCTGCCATCTTACGCGGCCATGGCCGATGACACACAGATCGCGCGCGGCGAATATCTGGTTACGATTGCTGGCTGCAGCGACTGTCACACCTCCGGTTACTTCTTCGGGAAGCCCGACATGTCGCGCTTCCTTGGCGGTTCAGATGTGGGCTTCGAGATTCCTGGCCTTGGTGTCTTTGTCGCCCGCAATATCACGCCTGACAGGGAGACCGGTATCGGAAGCTGGACCCCGGAGCAGATCGTCACCGCGATCCAGACCGGCGAACGGCCGGACGGCCGCATCCTGGCGCCGATCATGCCTTGGCGCGATTTTGCGCATCTCACCGCGGATGACGCTATGGCGATCGCGGCATTCCTCCAAAGTGTGAAGCCGGTCAGCCACCAGGTTCCCGGCCCGTTCAAACCCGGGGAAGCGGTGTCGACCTTCATGATGCGGATTATGCCGCCGGGGGAAGCTGCAGCCGCTGCAACGAAGTAGGGCGGCTTTGATCGGAACGAGATTTTTCGCCGAATAATGGGTGAATGTCCGCCTTGGAGATGGTGAGGCCGATATCCGAACGGCAGAAATGGGGTCGATTCGAGCCGTTGCGCGAAGGGCAGCTTTTGAGAAGCGCCATGAATGTCGCGATATTGGCGCTACCTACTCGTTCCCATCGACGAGACGAATGGCAGCATCCACCTTCCCCGGTCCTCGGCGGCGGACGCGATGAACGGCTCGATTGAGCCCGAAACGAACTTCTGTCACATCGGTAACCTGCCGCCACCTCCTCAGCAAGATATGTGCTATTCTGGGGCTATGCCCGCGCCCTCCGACCGATCACGCGACAAGTCGCCGGAAGACGGTGCAGTTGCATCGGATCCGTATGCGGAGCTAGCCAATCGCGGCGATTGGTCCAGGCTTCACCGCGAACTGTCAGACAGAGACCGCTGCAGTGAACTTGGCGGCGCCGAGCTCCAGCGCCTCGGGGAAGCCGCCTACATGCTTGGGCGCGAGGAGGAATTCGTTCGGGACTACGAGAGGGCCTTCGAAGAGCATCTCCGGAACGGACGCGAACGATCCGCAGCGCGTTGCGGCTTCTGGATCGGGCTCACCCTGATGTTTCGCGGAGAATTCGCCCAAGGCAGCGGATGGCTGACCCGCGCCAACCGGCTGGTCGAGGATCATACGCAGGAATGTGCAGAACACGGTTACCTTCAGCTCCCAATGGTCGAACAACGTCTCGCCGCCGACAGGCCGGACGAAGCATTCGCGCACGCAACACGTGCCGCGGAGATCGGACAGCGCTGCGAAGATCCGGACCTCTTGGCTATCGCGCGCCACCTTCAGGGCCGGATATTGATCCTGCAGGGCGACTATGTGCGCGGCTTCGAACTGCTGGACGAGGCGATGGTTTCGGTCACCTCGGGCCGGCTCTCACCGATCGTTACCGGGCTGGTCTACTGCAGCGTGATCGAGATCTGTCAGAAATTTCATGCCACGGGCCGGGCGAGGGAATGGACATCGGCGCTGGTCGGATGGTGCGCGGGACAGCCCGACATCGTTGCCTTCACCGGCAGATGCCTGATCCACCGGGCCGAAATCCTGATCCTCGACGGCCACTGGGACGAGGCCGGCCGCGAGGCCGGTGTCGCCAGCATCCGCCTTCAGCAGGGGCCCTCGAAGCACCACGCCGGTCCGGCATTCTACCAGAAGGGCGAGGTATTTCGCCTCCGCGGCCAATGGAACGAGGCCGATGCCGCCTATCGCGCGGCGAGCAGGCTCGGGTTCGATCCGCAGCCGGGGCTGGCGCTTATGCGATTGCAGCAGGGGCACGCGCAGCCGGCCCTTTCGGCGATCCGCCGCGCACTGCAGTCCGTCGACGACATGCCGGGCAAACTCCGCCTTTTGCCGGCTGCGGTGGAAATCACTCTCGCCGTCGGTTCGGCCGATGACGCTTGGGAGCTGTGCGAAACACTGCACGACTGCGCGCGCCAATATTCCGCGGATGCAGTCCGCGCCGCAGCCGCCGAGGCTACCGCGCGGGTGCTGATCCATGCTGGTCGAGCCGCGGAGGCATTGGCCCATATCCGGCGCGCGGTAGCGATCCTCTGGGACCTTCGGGCGCCCTATCATCTTGCCCGGATGCGGGTGCTGACAGCGCGGGCCTGTCTCGCAACCGGCGATACTGAAGCGGCGCAGACCGAACTGGACGAAGCGATAAGACTTTTCCGCGAGCTCGGCGCGCGCCCCGACGAAGCCGTTGCCGGCAAGCTGCGGGTCACCATGACGGCGACAGGCAGCGAAGTTCTCACCCCCAGACAGACGCAGGTTCTGCGCCTGATCGCGTCAGGCCTGACCAACCCGGAAATTGCCGGCGAGCTCGGTCTGAGCCAGCGGACGGTAGACCGTCACGTTAGCGATATCCTGACGCGGCTGAACGTGCGCACGCGCGCGGCAGCCACGGCCTATGCGGTCGAGCACGGCCTGATCGGCATGGACGTATCTGGGTAATCCTACCCAAGCCAAAATTTCTCGTTGCGTGGGTACTTACGCCGAAGCGGGCAACCGTGGCGCGGGTCTAAACCTCATGGCGTGGTAAAGGCCACAGGAGGTTTTCCCGATGCAAACGAATAATAACAACATGAGCGGGCCGGGCGGTGTCTGGCTCGCCACCGGAACGCTGCTGCTGGCGGCTGCGCTCGTCTTTCACGGGCCACCGGACGCGGATTTGTCTGTTCAGATGCAGAATATCGCCGAGGGCCATGGGCGATGGGCTACGGTCCATTGGACGGCGGCAGCGGCGCTGTTCCTGATCGCCGGCGCTTCGTTCCTGAACCTGGCGCTCAACCCCCGGGTCCGGCGTTCGCCGATGCTGAGTTCTGCCTGGATAGTGATGGCTCTCGGCGCCCTGACCACGTTCTCCACCGCAGTCGCCGAGGCATCGGTGGTCGCGGTCGCGGCCGACCGGGGTGACACCAACGCCTTCATGACCTGGTGGGCGTTTTCCGGCGGCATGGGTAACGGATTCTGGGCGCTCGCCCTGGCGACAGCGCTTGTCGCGTATCACGACGCCCGCGATGACGTCGGGATACTGCCCCGATGGGCCGCGATCGTCGGCTCGGCGTTCGGTATCCTTTCGGCAACCGGGTGGACACTCGGTGAGCAGCTCGGGATCGGCATCGGAGGTCCGATCTGGCTGATTTCCTCGCTGCTCATGTGCCTGTGGCTCGCGTGGTACGGGCTGTCCTCAAGGAGCGTCCGGTCGGGCAAGCCACAGCGCAAAGCGCCTGATCCAGCATCATCTTAAGACAGGAGGAAAACATGTCCCTTCAAACGAAGGAAATCGAAGCGACGATCCACGACGTCCACGAATTCTTCACCGACTGGGTGACGGGCCGATGCCGTGGCGACGATGCGACGTTCAAGAAGAACGCGCTCGACCGGATCAGCGAAGATCTCGTCGCCATCATGCCAGGCGGCAGGGCGTTCGGGAAAAAAGACTTCGCAGGTTACATGAAGAGCATCTACGGATCGAATCCGGTCTTCCGTATCAAGATACGCGACATCCGGATCAGCCATCAAAGCGCCGACCTGGCGGTCGTGAACTACCACGAATGGCAACGCGACGCGAAGGACTCCGATCAACCGAACAATGGCCGGGTCACGACGATGGTGGTCCGCGATCGCGGCTACAGCCGGGGGCCCGAGATCTTGCAAGTTCATGAAACCTGGCTCCCAGCCGATGTCGTTCAGTCCGCGGATTTCGCGTTCTGAGAAGCGTCGGTCCGAAACGGGCAGAGAAAGGAATTGCGCTGGCGGGACCATCGGCTCTGCCGGCGTCATGGAGCCAGAACTGTGCTTCTTTTCAGCCCGAATTGATCCACATTCAACGTCCGGCTAGCCCAGCAATCCGACCATTCCATGCGTTCGCGTGGAGCGTCGGCTCGCCACCGATTGTGTTGAAGAAGTCGGTGATTAAGCCAGGCGTTCTTTTCGCCGCGACGAGTTGCGATTGGGTCGAGGCGGCCTCCTTGCCCTAAGTGG
>NZ_JAMYSE010000161.1:0-7122 GCF_040321795.1 Mesorhizobium sp. M0244
GACTCGCCAACCCGTTGCGGTCCTCCAATAGCGAGAACCGTCCTTATCGTTACGAGCCCGCTATGCCTTGGTCAGTTGCCGGCGCTGATATCGGAAACGAAGCGCGGAAGGGCACTCTGCCGCCCAGAGTAACCGGCCTGCACGGTGAAGACGAGAAGGACGCTCTTCCAAGCGCGGAGTTCGAATCCTCCCTCACCGCCATAAGTCATTGTTTACATCAATAAAAATACAAGAATAGGTTGCGCGTCCGCCATAAAGCCCGCCAACCGAAAAAGGCGTATTCGCGGCACGTCAGCTTACGACACAAATATACGGGGTTGATGCTTCGACCTGGGAGATGGCAGAGATCAACTTCGGCCTCGCTAAGCGAAGTCGTGGGGTTCATGCGACAGCGGAATCAGGATATGCGACGAGCACCCTGTGCCGGGTCACCCTCGCCGTCGGGAAGTACCGATCGGTGCGGAACCAAGCGGATTCACGCTTGTCGGCAGCGGACGGCGGCGGTGGCGGTCAGCACCCGAGCAGGCTCCCAATTAGCGAGACAAACGTCCAGAGCGGAGGCCAATCTTGGCACGCGACTTCGCCAGCCTGAACGACCGCTCTCCTCGGCTTAGTCAAGCATACCTACGGAATGATGCGCCTGGCCGGTGACAAATGAATCTCTGCTGGACCGCCGATGATATGGGAGGCGCTCGCAAATCGCGCCCTACGCGCGGGGTGATCGGTTGATCAACATCAAAGCTTGAATATGAGAAATGCGCTAACGGTGACGGCGGTGGTCACCGTGGCTCGAGTGTCAGCAGATGTGGTAAGGTTGAGTGTCGGCGAGTAGCAGAGGTCCAGCAACAATGACTTTGAGGCGAACCAGAGCTTACGGCGCATCCGGCTTGGTTCTAGCGGTTTGCACTGTGTTTGCTTGGCAGAACGCCACTGCCGCTCAAAATTGCGACGCAGCCGCGACGCCTGGCGTCAATTGGCACGAGTGTGACAAGAAGCTTCTCATCCTAGAAGGACAGGACCTGAGCGGGGCGAACCTGTTCGGTGTTGATTTCACTTCGACCGACCTCAGGAACAGCAATCTCGTTGCCGCAAATCTTGAGAAGGCAACGCTTGTGCGTGCTTCCCTGGCCGACTCGACCGCCAAAGGCGCCCGGTTCGACAGAATCGAGGCCTACAGGACCGACTTCAGCCGTATGGACGCGCAGGGCGCTGTGTTTGCGAGCGCGGAAATACAGCGCTCGAATTTCCAGGGCGCCAATCTGACCAATGTTGATTTCACAAAGGCAGAATTGGGGCGTGCCCAGTTCCATGACGCCGATATCAGCGGCAGCCGCTTCTCGTTTGCCAATCTCGCACGGGCGGACTTCCGAGGAGCGACGTTCACCGCGCCGATAGACTTTGACCGCGCCTTTTTCTTTCTGACCCGTATCGAGGGCGTCGACCTTTCCAATTCGGTGGGTCTGTCCCAGTGGCAGCTCAACATGGCTTGCGGAGACGCCCGGACCGAGTTGCCTTCTGGCTTGACGAGGCCTGAAGATTGGCCCTGTCAATTCCAGCAGGAATAGTTGTCGGCAAGCGAACTGCGGCAATGCTGCGCCCGACAGGATGAAACTGAGAACCCCTATGTCATCGTTTGCGCTATATAACTTTTGCGACAGCCGGGAGCGGATGAATGGAATCGGGCCGTATTTCTCCCACTACCCACGCGGTCCGAGGCGGCAGAAATGGGGCCGAGCAGACCGTCCGCTGCTAGGGTACCCAGCACGCGAGCGGACATGTGAGAGCTCGGTGCGAAGGTCCGGGATCAGGCCCATTGCGGACGTACGTGTTGGTTCGCCTGTTGGCGCTGAAGCGCCCATTTGGGCCGCTAGCCGCACATGTGCGGCGGCTCAAAAAAGCCGATTGTCATGCGCCAGCGGAACGCTGTGACAAGCGAACACCAGCGCCGCCACCGTTCTCTGGAATGAATTCGATCCCGGCCGCTTCGAAGACTGCACGAATATCGGCGAGGGTTGAATTCTTTAGCTGTTCGCCTCTTTCCAACCGCGCGATGGTATCGGGAGATACGTTTGCGTTTAGGGCTAACTCTCGAGTTCCCCAGCCCAACGCGACACGTGCCATTTTGCACTGAACTGCATTCATTTCGTAACCGTGATACGATTCTTGTTGATCCATAGCCGCTTTTTCAATATCGGCGTCGGCTTTCCTTGTGCGACCGTCTGCGTGCCCGAGGGTGAGGACGTGGCGGTCCACTCGATCGAGGCGCTCAATGAAGTGCTCGGCGAGGGGCCGGATATGGCAGCTCTCCGCGAGAAGGCCGAAGCTGATTTTGCGGCACATCAGGCTCGCTGGGATGCAGCTGCCGAGGAGGCTGGTTACACCGCCGCGCTCAAGGCCGAGTGCGAGGCTGGCGACCGGGCACAGGATCTGCTGGAAGCGTTCTCAACGACCCCCGCTACGACTCTCGCCGGTGTGGCGGGCAAGCTCGATGCCGTGTTGCGCGAGGGCGAAGCCTGGGAGGAATGCTCCGTGTTCCCTTGGCCGCAAATCCGCTCGGCGCTCAGCGATCTGGTGCTCATCGCCGAGCAGACGATGCCGGAACAGTTCATTCGCGGCGAGCAGCGTCGCAAGCTCGGCAAGCGGCGGGCTGGCTGCTGTTTCCGCGCCTGAAAGACGAAGAAGGAGGCGAGCTATGAAGCCCATCCAACCCAACTTCCGGCGTCAGCCGAGAACCCCTCAACTTGCGCGAAGCGTCTGCCTCACGTCACCCTTCAACCGCCAGGAATTGCCAGCACAGAGCACTCTTGCGGCATCTCACCATCCGGCGGTGAGCGATCCCGATCTGCTGGATGCCTTCAACCGCGATGCCGCCGTGCACAAATGGACCGTGGCCTGAAGCTGCAGAGGCAGCGACAGCCCTGTGGGGAAAGACAGCCGCAATCGCCTGGGGCGCCGTGTCGGCGCGTTGCGACGGGCGGACACAGGAGTATCGATTCTGGTTTCGGGTATTCGCCCTCTTCAAGCGGGTTCGCCCAATGCCGTGGCGGAAGCAGCGTCCGGCAAGGCTCGTCCAGACTCTTCCCGATAGATGGGGAGATTATGTCCGGCAAGAGAACTGCCCGCTTGTCGAGAGAAAGCCGGACCGAAGCCAGCCCGTCAAGGCCAGAGCCGCTTCGCGGTGGCGCGTGCCGCGCCAGCCTGGACCGGCAGTTTTCGGCCCAGCGGACGCTTCGGACGCAGGCAAGGCTGCGATACGAACGATACCGCTCCACCCCTCAGGCTGGGTTACTCCGGCAGTTCGTCGCCCTTGATCGGCGCCTTCCCTTTGCCGGCCCGTTTCAGGATGTGCAGCGCCTTGGGGATGTCGGCACGGGCAGCGCGTTCCTGAAAGTAGCTTTCCGTGCGCAGCGCCGAAAGCTTCTCAGCGACTGCCACATTAATGAACTGGTTGAGCGGCACGCCCTCGCTCTCCGCCACCTTGCGCGCCTCATCGAGAAGCGAGAGCTGAAGCCGCAGTGCGAAATTGCTTCTCCTCATGTCTTTCTCTCCAATCGTCTCAGCGCCTCACCCGGCGACAGGACCATGATACCGAAGCGCTCGGCCACCTTGCCGAAGTCGCGCAGGTTGAACGTCACTATAGCATCCGCCCGTCCGTTTACCGCAGCTTCCAGCACCATGTCGTCGTCCGGGTCGCGAACGGCGGGTCGCCAGAGGAAAACAAGGCGAACCGGCTCGGCGACGGCCGCCACCGCATCTAGCAACGCGTTCACATCTTCAGCCAGCAGGCCGGAAGCCTCAAGGTGCTCGGGCCTTGTCATGACCGCCTCGTACTCGACCATCAACGGCACCGAAGCGATGAGCGTCAGCCGGCGCTCCAAAGCCGCCACCAACAGTTGGCGCGAGGCGCCAGCGTCACTTCGGATCGCCGCCACCATGGTCGCCGTATCGAGAAGCAGTCTCATACAGACATATTGGATATCGCGTGCGATATTGCAAGAGGACCGACCTTTTGGTAATTTGGCCTGGCTTCGGAATTCCAAATCGCAGTGTTCAAGTATTTGCACGCCACACTACGACAGCTCGGCAACTGAAGTTGTCTTGCTGATCACCACGCCGCTCAATGCCCTCGATCTACACAGAAGAGCGGGCATGCCATGGTGGATGAGGCCAAACCTGGGAACGACAGCGCAAGCCACGATTACAGGGCTGACATGTCGGCACGAGACATGGCTGAACGAGCCGTCCTGTCGATCGCCCGTTTGTTGGGTCGGCGGGTTGCTCGGGAGCATTTCGAGGAATTGCAGGCGGCCAACGACAACAAAGTTCATCCTCTTGAGAAAACACCGTCAGAACGGGAGGGTGGGGACGGCGGCGGACATTAGCAAAGAGAGGAAGAGGAGCGGTTCATGACCCGTGTCGCGCTGTATGCTCGTTACTCATCCGACAACCAGCGCGAAGCCTCTATCGAGGATCAGCTGCGGCTTTGCTGAGAGCTCGCGGCCAGGGAGAGGTGGACTGTCGTTGGAACCTATGTCGATGCCGCGATATCGGGCTCAAGCATCATCCGTCGACCAGACATCCAGCGGCTTCTCGCCGATGCTCAAAGCGGGCAATTTGAGATCGTTCTAGCCGAGGCACTCGATCGCCTGTCACGCGACCAGGAAGACGTAGCCGGCCTCTTCAAGCGGCTGCGCTTTGCAGGTGTCAGGATCGTCACTCTCTCTGAGGGCGCCGTAGACGAACTGCACGTGGGCCTGAAAGGAACGATGAACGCGTTGTTCCTGCGCGATCTTGCCGCCAAGATCAGGCGGGACCAAAGCGGCCGCATATTGAACGGCTACAACGCCGGCGGCCTCTCCTATGGCTATCGCGTGGTCAAAAAGCTCGATGAACGCGGCGAACCGATCCGCGGTCTGCGCGAGATCGATGAGGATCAAGCCGAGGTCGTGCGTCGGATTTTTCGGGAGTTCGCGGCTGGTCAATCGGCGCGTACGATAGCTGCAGGCCTCAACAGGGAAGGTATCCCATCACCCTTTGGGGGTGCCTGGGGCGCCTCGACCATCAATGGCAATCTCAAGCGGAGAAGCGGCTTTCTCTACAACGAAGCCTATATCGGGCTGCTCGTCTTCAATCGTCTCCAAATGCGCAAGGATCCCGAGACTGGGAAGCGCATCTCGCGGCCGAATCTGCCGGAAACCTGGCAGGTCGTTGAAGTGCCGCATCCGCGTATCATCGACGATGAGCTATGGGATGCAGGGCAAGCCCGCAAGAAGCTTTATGGAGGCATGAAACTCCATCACCGCCGACGGCCGAAGCACATGTTCTCGGGGCTCGTGCGGTGCGGCTGTAGGAAGGTCACACGGAGAGGTATGGCGCGACAGTCGATGAGAGACGGATCGGAAAAACCAGTTCAGCACAGAGCGCCTCGAGCGCGCGGTAGTGATATGGATCCGATCGGCGAACTCCCATACGGGCCGGCGGCAAATGGAAGGCCGCATCAGGGGCCGGACAGATGTCAGCACCCGACTACGCGCCGCTATACTGCCTTTCGAAGATTCTCCTTGCGCTCGCGGCGGCATCCAAATGTGCTGAGAGTTGTGCAAATTTACTGAGAGAGGGCGGTCATGGCAGGCTGGTGATGTTCAACGTCACCTGATTCCCGCGAAGGAACGGCACCATGACCAAGACTGAAAGTAAGACCGCCAGCGCTACCGTCAGAGACATTCTGCTTTTCGAACCCCGAGGGTCTGCACGAAGTGATCCCAGTGATCCGTACGGTGATGCAGGAGGTGCTCGAGGCCGAAATGGACGAGGCGCTCGGGCGCTTCGAAGAGCGAACGCACACCGGAGCGGCTTGGCTACCGCTCGGGTTATTATGACCGCACCCTTGTCACCCGTGTCGGCAAGCCGGAGCTACGGGTTCCGCAGGAGCGGGCGGCCGTGCACAGCAAAAAAGTGCACTGTAACGGTAATTCCATAATTACCGAGACTTCAGGGAAGGTGTTCGAGCGTATCTGGCTTTGTGCGACGAAAGCTAACTTGCTCCAACTTTCCAACTTTTAGTTCGACAGAGATGCGTACGCCGTCGTTTAACTCTATTTCGAGGGCGTTTTGATCAAATTTAACTGAAACTATGCTCATACCTATTAAATTCCAAAGAATTGGAAGTGATCCATGGTGTTTTACGACATCGTACTTTGAGAGTTCCCCTGAAAAATAGACTTTAAAATCGCTGTTTATATCTATCGATACCCTATCTCCCGTGTCTAAGGATAAAGCCTCGATCACAACCGAATACAATTCAATTCTAATCAAAGTTACTTCGGTATTCTCAACCCATGATATCCGATCACTCATTACGGAAACCTCAATGAATTGAATGGATCTATAGGATAGTGGGCAAGATCGCTATCATTCGGTACAGTCCGCCCCGTAACTGGTGAAATTGCCTGACGTTGAGCATTGAAAGTTCTGACATAAGCCTTCATTTGTAACGGGATTTCGAAAGCCAATTCTAAAGCCAGAGATCGGGTTTTTTCTCTCCCCCTTTTCCACGGGTGGACTTCCCGGCGGCGATAAAGTGTACCCATTAACTTGGCCGTTGTCATCCGTCGTCATTGATAACGTCGCACCTGCCATAGGCCCATGAAAGCTTACCCACCAATCTCGTGTTTTGTCGTCCTGAACATATTGCCTAAACGATAAAACATGACGTGAACCGGGCGGTACTTGATTCTTCGGAACTGATAGCTCTCCATAGGGCTGAATCGGGGTTCCCGATGGCAGATCGTCGACCGTGACTGACTGCGCAACTTTTGCAGCGCTTCCAGTTTTCTTCTTATTCTCGATCCCTAAATCCTTGGCTGCTTGATCCCGCGCCGCCTGAAGCTCCTTGGAATTGGCGCTGTCGTCCGCTGTCTTGGTGCCGCCTCCGTCCTCTCCTAGAGGATCCTTGCCGGCATTTGGATCGACTGCATGCCCATTCTGATCGCTTTTATTCACGGGATCGTTCTGGGCATACGCATATCGGTTGGTGCCGACGCTTTCCTTGGTCGGATCCCAGTCATCTGGTGAGATGAACCGTCCCAGCACGGGATCCATGTATCTGGCGTTGAGGTAGAG
>NZ_JAMYSE010000162.1:0-7107 GCF_040321795.1 Mesorhizobium sp. M0244
CGACCACGCGGTCATGCAGCGGCCGGAAATTCGACTTTGCCATTTTTGGATTTCCCTGGTGCGGATGTTGAACGGTTCTCCGTTGCCGGAGCGTGTTTAGCACTCACCAGAAGCGAGTGCTAACGCGGCAGTGAGATAGGCCGTAGGCTCCTGCTAGTCAAGACGGAAGAGGGACGGGCGAAGAGCAAACGAGCGTGGAAGCACCGAGCCTTTTACGTGAACGACGTCGGAGATCGGACATGGATGGGGCGGCTCACCATTTGCAACTGGAGGCTTTATTCATTTGGCACGATTGGTGCAGGGAATGATCCGCAAACGTTGCGCGCGACCGATATAATGAGAGGTGAGCGCCATCAGGATTCCTGCGTTAACCGTCCACTCGGTCTTTACGGTGTGGCCGCCGCGCGGGCGCCAGGACTCCGGCCATCCCGATAGTCACCAATCCAATCTGCGGAGAACAGGAGGCAAGATGAGAGCGACAGTCAGCACGAACTCGAATTTGAAATGTTTGGCCAAAGCAACTGGTATGTGGATGCCGGGCCAGACTGCGGAAGTGTGCGCGGCCATGCGCGCGGATGGGCTCCAGATCGATCCCGCCCAGCTGGGCCGTCTAGACGCTGACCCGCTCAACGCGATCGTATCACTGGGCGGATGCTCCGCCTCGTTCGTCAGTCCACAAGGGCTGGTCGCAACCAATCATCATTGCGTGTTAGAATCCATCCAATACCACAGCAAGGAGGGCCAGGACTATCTCACAGACGGCTTTCTGGCGAAGAGCCCTGGGTGAAGAATTGCCCGCGGCGCCAGGCAGCCGCATCTATGTGATCGAGGACATGCGGGATGTGACCGCCGAAATGCTCAAGAGCGTCTCGGACAAGCTGAACGGGTTTGCCCGCTATGAGCGGCTCGCCACGAACAAAAAGGCCCCTGATCGCCGCATGTGAAGGACAGCCCAATCGCCGTTGCGACATATGGCGGCGTCTCCTAGTATCTCCTCCAGAAGCTCGAAATCGAGGACGTGCGCCTTGTCTATGCGCCCGCGCTCGGCATCGGTAACTTCGGCGGCGAAACGGACAATTGGATGTGGCCGCGCCACACAGGCGACTTCGGCTTTTATCGCGCCTATGTCGCTCCTGATGGTTCCTCCCGGCCATATGCGCGCGACAATGTGCCTTACCGCCGAAGAGTTGGCTACCCATAGCCTGTGCAGGCGTCAAGGAAGGCGACCTTGTGATGGTCGCCGGCTTTCCCGGCGCAACCCACCAGTTCCTGACGGCGGATGAAGTCCGGTTCAACTTCGCGCAATTCGAACCGCGGTTGCAGCGTTCGCTCTCGGATTATGCCGCCCAGATCAAAAGGCAACGGCAGGCAATCGCGAGGCGCAGATCCATTGACCGCCCGCTTCACAAATTGGCTCGGCCTAAAACGCATGGGAAAAGCAGAAAAGGCAACAGATCGGCACCAGAATGAATATGGCCGCGCGAACTGACAGACGCGCCAACAATCGGCATCTCGCATGGTCGGTGGCACTGGACGTGGCTCCCACCCTGCTGGCACGACTCCCCATCAGGTCGTCGGGGTTTCGCTGGCGAAAAAAACTTCCGCGTGTCTCTGCGCGATCCATCCCGCTTGGGCGTGCCTAGTCAACCAAAAAACTGACCATCTGCAGGATCAGGATCAGCAAAAAAAAGCCAAAAGCAGACGCCAAAACAGCTGCCAGCAGGACGATGCGTTGTTTCTTCACCCACAGTTCCCCCGGGAGAGAGTCTAATGATAATCCTTAAAAAAGGCGCCATGGAACAGGGCGCCCTACGCTCATTTGTGCAAGTTTAAAGTTTAGCTTGCCTGCTTTATGTAATTAAACGTTTCTTTTATGCGACACTTCTCCAAGTGTTACTTGCACAAATCGAACGTATCCCACATTTAGACGAACTGTACATTCTGTAGAGACTTTGACGCATGCGTTTACTGGCGGTATACATCCTTCACCGTTGCCGCAAGGCATTGGCCCACTCGCGCGGCACCTCCTTCACGACAAAGGTTGAAAGCCCGTCCTCGGGCGGTTCATTTCCAAGATCACTTCGATCCACTCATACGGGCTTCCCGAGCGAGACCGTGGGTTCGGACGGTGCGAATGAATTTCTCGATATAATCGAATTGATTATAAGGGTATATTTCTACGTTGAGTATAAAGGATGTCAAGCCCGCGCCAGCGGCAATTTTGTCCGGGCGACCGCCGTTTCGTCGAGGACATGGTGGCGGAAGCGATAAAGCTTCGCCGGCCGACCGCCGGTATCAAAAGCACTTTCGCCGGTCTCCTCCACCAGTTCCTGCTGCTCCATCAACCGGCGAAAGTTCTGCTGAAGCGCCCCTGCCGATGTAATCGTCAACGCCGTCCGCGTCAGCGCATTGCCATCGGCGAGAAGCCGACGACATTGTTGATGACGAACGTAACGATCCGCGGCTTCAGACAGGAATGTGCGCTTCGTCCAGATGGATGGAGTGGGCTGGCAGGTTCCGGGCGGCCGCGCCGTTGAGGAGGCAGCATCGAGAGCCGCGCTCGCCGAGGATGACATAGGTCGAGATTCGTGCGCCGGAAGTCTTGCTCCATGTCTCCACGAATCCATTGGCAGGATCCCGGGTTCTTCGCGTGGTCAGGGTCGAGCAGTATCGAACCGTGGTAGTTGAGCTTTGCTCGGTGACGTGGATGCCGTGCAGCTTGCCGGCGACTATTTTCGCATTGGTCCCGTTGTCCTATTCATCTCACAAAGTCAGTCCTGATGTTGAGCAGCTTCGCTGGGCTAAATCCCGATGACGAGCGCCCCGCCGCTGAGTCCCGCACCTGCCGCCGCCAGGAGTATTTTCTCGCCCGGCCGAAACGGCTCCGCTTGATTGGCGAGCGACAGTGAGAGCGGGATCGTCGCGGCGGAAGAGTTGCCATATTCGGCGATCGTTTTGACGATCAGGTGATCGGCAACGCCGAGGTTTCGCCCGACCGCATCGAAAATGCGAGCATTGGCCTGATGCGGCACGAACCGGTCGACATCCTGCGGTCGCACTCCGGCAGCGGCTAGCGCGCTTGTCGAGCAATCGGTCATCATCTCGACGGCCTTTGCGAACACTTCGCGGCCGTCGGTCATCGTCATTCGGGTTTGCGCGAGGTCGAGGTTACCGTGGAACGGCTTGTTGCTTCCTCCTGCGGGAATCTGGATCAGCCCGTATCGCGAGCCGTCCGAATCCACGGAGGCACCGAGAATCCCCCGATCAGTATCCTCGCACGGACCGATCACGAGGGCGCCGGCGGCATCGGCAAACAGCACGGCGCTGGCGCGCTCAGAGGGATTGATGCGGCGGCTGAGGATATTGGCGGCGATAACAAGGCTCGATTTGCCGTGCAGGCGGGTAAATCCGTCCGCAAACATCAGCGCATAGATGAAACCGGCGCAGGCGCCGGTCAGATCGACAGCGCCGGCGCGGCCGAGCCCCAGCCGATGTGCGACCAGAGGCGCGCTGGGCGGCAGGAGGTGATCGGGCGTCGAGGTGGCAAGCAGCAGCAGACCGATGTCGTGGCGCGCAATGCCGGCGTTCGCCAAAGCGATGTCGCCGGCTTGCGTGGCCAAGCCAGACAGCGTGTCTTCGTCCGTTGCCCAGAAGCGCGAACGAATTCCGGTGCGCCGCTCGATCCAGCCGGGTTCGAGCCCGAGATCGCTCTCGATCTCGGCATTCGCCACCTTTCGGCCAGGCGCATGATGGCCAAACCCGAGAATGCGCGACGACCTGCTCATGGCCTCGAACCGAAACGTTCGCCGGCCTCCTCGATGGCGTCATGGAGCCGATCGAGCTCGTCGCCGGTGATGCAATAGGGCGGCAGGAGATAAAGGACATTGCCGAGCGGGCGCACAAGCAGGCCGAGCTCGAGGAAAAATGCCCGCAGCTTAGGTCCGATCTCGGCCAGATAGCCGGCAGAGCCGGCGCGCAGGTCGAGAGCCAGGATCGTGCCGATCGCCCGGCTGTCGGTGAAGTTGGCATTATCGCGAAAGCGCCGAAGGCCGGCGGCCTGCCTCGCGCTCAGGGTGGCGATCCGCTCGGCCACTGGCTCGTCATGCCAGATCTCGACATTGGCGAGTGCTGCCGCGCAGGCAATCGGATTGGCCGTGTAGGAACTCGAGTGGAAAAACGTCTTCTTCCGGTCCTCGGAATAGTGAGCCTGGAAGATGGCATCGGTGGCGAGTGTGGCGGCCAGCGGGATTGCGCCACCGGTCAGGCCCTTCGAGGTGCACAGCATGTCCGGAGAGATGTTCGCCTGCTCGCAGGCGAACATGGTTCCGGTACGCCCCCACCCGGTCATCACCTCGTCGGCGATCAGCAGCGTGCCCGAGGCCTCAGTGATCCTCTTCAATTCGGACAGAACCGATGCCGGATACATCAGCATGCCGCCGGCGCCTAGCACCAGCGGCTCGACGATCAGCGCGGCGGCGCGCTGGTCGCGGCTGAGGGCCTCGAAACGATCCAGCGTTTCCTGTTCGCGCCCGGCGGCAGGGAAGGGAATGGTGTCGACCTCGAACAGCAAGGGTTCGTAGGCGGCGTTGAACACACCGCGGGCACCGACGCTCATCGTGCCGATGGTGTCGCCATGATAGCTGTGCTCCATGACGACGATGCGCGAGCGCGGCGCGCCGATGTTGCGGAAATAGCCGAGCGCCATCTTCAGCGCGACTTCGACAGAGGTCGAGCCGCTGTCGGAATAGAACACCCAGTCGAGTCCGGAGGGAGCGAGACCGACAAGCGCCTTGGCCAGGCGTTCGGCCGGTTCGTGCGTGAAGCCAGCGAAGATAATCTGGTCGAGGCTCGACGCGGTCGTCTCGATAGCCTTTATGATGCGCGGATGGCGGTGGCCATGCGTGACGACCCACCAGGATGAGATGGCGTCCAGGATGCGCGCGCCATTGGCTTTGTGGAGATAGGCGCCTTCAGCCAGGACGATTTCAGGGATCGCCGGCTCGAGCGCGTGCTGGGTGAAGGGATGCCACACACGGGATTGCGGCATCATCCGCCTCCGGCAATCAAAGCGAGGTCGAAGCCGGCAATCATCGCTTGTCTCAGCGTTTTGTCCGTCAGCGGATCGAGGTGCGGCAGCCTGCCGAGTTGCGGCACGTCGCCGAATTCCACGATCGTCCGTTGCGTATCGGTCATCTCATCGCCGATGAAGGCGATGCCAGCCAGCGGGATAGCGCGCGCCCGCAGGGCCTCGATCGACAGCAGGGTGTGATTGATTGTTCCGAGCGCGGTGCGGGCGCACAGAATGACCGGCAACTGCCATTGCTCGAATATGTCGATGAACCTTGTCCGGCGGTTCAGCGGCACCATCAGCCCGCCGGCGCCTTCGATGACGAGCGGTGTCGGCAGGACCGGAAACGAAAGATCGGCAGCCTCGATCGAAACGTCGTCGATTTCGGCCGAACGATGCGGCGAAAGCGGGCTCTTCAAGCGGTAGGCTTCCGGCAGCACGCGCCCCGACGGCAGCCCGGCAAGTCGCGCAACCGCCTCGCTGTCGGTCTCGCCGTCGAGGCCCGATTGCACCGGCTTCCAGTAGAAACCGTCAAGCAGGCCGGCAAGCCCGGCCGAAAACACCGTCTTGCCAATTCCGGTGTCTGTTCCGGTGATGACGATGCGCTTGGTCATGTCGCCTCCGGTCATGTCTGGGCCAACACCTCGACGAGCGCCTCGACCATGGCGGAAATGTCGGCTTCGCCGATATTGAGCGTCAGTGAGATGCGCAGCCGCGACGTGCCCTCGGGCACGGTCGGCGGACGAATGCCGCGTATGTCGAAGCCGCGGGCCTGCAGGCGCGCCGACACTGCCATGGTGCGCCTGACATCGCCGGTTACCAAGGGCTGGATCTGAGAGCCACTTGGTATCGCGCCGCAGCGATCGACCAATTGGCGGCCTGCGAGGGCAACGCGTTCATGCAGCTGAACACGCCGCATAGGCTCGTCGGCGAGCATTGCGAGCGCTTCGCGCGCCGCGACCGCCATCAGCGGCGATGGCGCGGTGGCGTAGATGAATGGCCGGCAACGGTTGATCAGATACTCGCACAGTGTCCTCGGCCCGGTCACGAGCCCACCAGATGCGCCGAGCGCCTTGCCGCAGGTGTGGAGCGCGACGATGTTGTCGCGGCCCTCGAAAGCGGCGGCCAGCCCCCGGCCGTCCGGTCCCCAGACGCCGGTGGCATGGGCCTCGTCAATGACGATGAATGCGTCGTGCCGATCGGCAAGCGCGACCAGGCTCTCCATCGGCGCGCGGTCGCCATCCATGCTGTACAGGCTTTCGACCACGATCCACACGCGCCCCGCGCCGCCTTCGGCGCGCCAACGCTTGATCGCGTCCTCGACAGCATCGACGTCGTTGTGCGCGGCCAGCTTGAACTCGGCACGTCCGGCCTGTGCCCCCTCATGCATGCTGGCATGGGCGAGCTCATCGAGGACCAAAAGGTCGCCCTTCTGCGGCAGCGCCGTCAGCAGAGCGAAGTTGGCGATGTAGCCGCTGCCGAAGAACAGCGCGCGGTCGGCTCCAAAGAATGCCGCCGCGTCTGCCTCGAGCTGCTCGTGTTCCGGCGCATTGCCGCGCAACAGCCGCGACCCGGTGGCGCCAACCGGCGTGCCACGCGCAATCGCCGCCGCAACCGCTTCGCCAAGTCTTTTGGAGGCGGCAAGCCCGAGATAGTCGTTCGACGAGAAGTCGCGCCCGGCGCGCGGCTTCAGCGTCCGCAGCCGGTCCTTGCGCGCCAGTCCCTGCAAGGTCGCCTCATAGCGGGCAAGCGGTGCCCCGTTCATTCCGCCTCGAGTTCCATCGGCTCGATGCCAAGGCGCCGGAACAGCAGGGTATCCTTGTCCTCACCGGGATTGTCCGCCGTCAGCAGCGTGTCGCCGACGAAGATCGAGTTGGCGCCGGCAAAAAAGCACAGCGCCTGCATCTCGTCGGTCATGGCCGTACGGCCGGCGGAAAGACGGATATGCGATTTCGGCATCATGATGCGCGCCAGCGCGATCACGCGCACGAATTCGATCGGCTCGATGGGCTTGGCGTCGGCAAGCGGGGTGCCGGGGA
>NZ_JAMYSE010000163.1:0-7034 GCF_040321795.1 Mesorhizobium sp. M0244
CGGCCATCCACAGAGCCAGATCGAGGAACTCATGCCCTGGCGATTCCGGAAAACATCAAGCCCAAACCCATAGGTGATCGGCGAGGCGCTTACGCTGAGCGGGGCCCTCCGGTGCGACAAGAATATGGCCGATAGAACCGACTATCCGAAGGCTCGTCTGTTCACCTTGACGACTGACAACTGTGTACAAACCATCTTGGGGAGCAAGCGCGTCCCGCGTGTCCGAACTCCGGAGGAGGCTGCAATGATGCCCCAATCGAGTTGTCCCGCGGCCAGGCAATCATCCGTATAGATTGCCTGATAGGCCCTGTGGAAGTTGCCGATACCGAGATGCACGATTCCGGGCGTCACACTCCGTCGATCGTACCGAGGAATTTGGACACCGGCCGATGCGAGCGCCAAATTGGCGTAAGAAAGACGATTTTCCCTTGTATGCAGCTCAATCGAAATGGAGACCACCGTTCATGTCGATAACCTCGCCCGTGATGAAGCCGGCTAGAGGTGACGCGAGGAATGAAACGGTGTGGGCGACTTCTTGAGGTTCGCAAAATCGCCCGACCGGGATTTGAGCAAGCTGGGCCGCGCGCTGTTCGTCGTTGAGCTGTTCGGAAACCATCGGCGACATTACGTAGGCGGGGGCAATTGCATTCGAGGTCACGCCCTGGCCAGCGGTCTCGCGGGCAATCGAAAAAGTCAGCCCGATCATCGCGCTTTTCGAAACTGAATACGCCGTCCCTGCGGTCAAGCCTCCGCTTTTGGCGGCATAGGAGGAGATATTGATCACCCGACCCCACCGTTTCGAGCGCATCCCTGGAAGAAATATCTGGGCGAGAAGGAATGCGGCTTCTACGTTGACTATGTTGACCCTTCGCCATTCCTCGATCGAGGTATCTGCCATTTTGTGGTTCGACAGAATGCCAGCATTGTTGACCAAAATGTCGACCGAACCGAAGTGCTGAAGAACCTTCTCCGCCGCCGCGCGCGTTGAACTCTCAACTGCCAGATCAACACCGACGGCAACGGCGCCATGCCCTACCCGCGACGCCAGCGCCTCTGCGGCCTCGGGGAGCAGATCCAGGACTGCTACTTGAGCGCCGGCGCGCGCCAGTTCCACTGCGATTGCGGAGCCGATAGCGCCTGCGCCTCCAGTTACGACAGCGGTTTTTCCTTCTAGCGATTGCAAGCGGGAATTCTCCATTGCTTGGTCAGACGGCGGCATGGCGTGTGTCCGACGCATGCGCGTCGAAAAGGACAAAGATTTTATCGAGATGGGCGACCAATGCGGCTTCCGCACCGGGTCCGTCATTGGCATCCAGCGCATCCAGAATTGCCAAATGCTCCTGCAGCACAACCGCAAATCGTGCGGCATTGCCGGAGAAACGAATAAAGCGAGTCAGCTTGGCTTTGGCAGCGTGGATGGTCGTCCAAACTCCCGGTCGCTGCGCGAAAGACGCAAACAATTGGTGAAAATTCTCGTCATTGTCGTGAAATCCGTCAATATCGCCCTCAGCGATACTCCGTTCTTGAGCCGCCACCAGTGAACGCATTTCAGCGCTCATCGCTGGCGTCCAACGCGGCGCAACTTCGCGAAGAAGGCAAGTTTCCAGGGAACGGCGGACAAAATGGCTGTCTTGGATGCTGACGATATCAATTTGAGAAACAAAACTGCCGAGCTGCGGAAAGACACTCACAAGTCCGTCTTCGGCCAATCTTTGAATCGCTGCCCTCACAGGTGTGCGAGACACATTGAACTGGCGACACACCGCGTTTTCACTAATCGATTCGCCAGGCAAGAGCTTCGCACGCACGATTGCCTCGCGCAGGACGGAGTAAATTTGCTCACTCGCCGAACTGCGCCGGTTCAAAAACACGTCTAGTTCAGCCAATCCGGAAGACATGGCTTTCGCTCCATTCTGGTCGCAACGCGATATCGCGTTCCGCTCGCCTTCTTGCACAATGTCCTCGGAAAAATGCCATCAACAAAAAAGCAGTTGCACCTTGTATACAAGTGTACTAGAACTTCTGCGGTGAATGCAAGCCATTTGCGCTGGCGGTCTCGACAATTTTAAGCGGGAAGGCGGCGCTCTCAACGGGAGGAGTTTTGATGTCGAACTATTTGCGTCGCGTGCTCGCGATTGGACTGCTATCCGCAATAGGCGTGGGGTCCGCCTTCGCCGCTGGAGATTCAAAAATTGCGCTGGTCCCCGGAGGTCCGCACCCCTACTTCGCGGCGTGGGAGCAAGCTGGTAAGGATGCTGCCAAGGATTTTGGCCTGGCCGCAGCAGACTACAAGGTGCCGCAAAAGTGGGAACTCAGCCAGCAGAACCAGCTGCTCGAGAGCCTTTTGACCCAGGGTTACAACGGCTTTCTGATTTTCCCAGGTGACCCCGTCGGATCGGTCAGTACCGTGGACGAGCTCGTGTCCAATGGCGCGCCTGTCATCGGCGGCGCAGGGTGCTTCAAGGATCCTTCTTCAGCAACCTTCTGCCTCGGCACCGACACTGGCAATTCAGCATACATTGGAACCAAGGAGCTTTTGAAAACACTGACGGGCACCAAGAAGCGCATTGCTCATTTCACCGGCTTCCTTGTTGATCCGAATACCCAGCTTCGCATTGACGCCGTCAAAAAAGCGGCGGAGGAAGAAGGCGCAACGGTCGTCCAGGTCATCGCTGACATTGATGCGCCCGAGCCAGCCGAGGAAAAGATTAATGCCTACCTGGCAGCTCACGCCAACGACGTCGATGGCATCATCACGACCGCTTGGGTCCCTGCGGTTGTAGCCTCGAACGCAGTCCGAAAGATCGGCGACAAGCGGATCAAGATGGTAGCCATTGATCACGATCAAGTTGTGTTGAAGGCGATCAAGGATGGCTTTGTGAATGGCACAATGCTGCAGAATCCGTATGGCCAAGGCTATATCGGCACTTTCGTTCTCGACAAGCTTCGTTCGGGTTGCGCGGTCAAGACCGATGCGCCTTTTAAGAAGAATGCCCTCACTGACAAGTTCATCGACTCGGGAACCGTCTATGTCGCGGCCGACAAAATCGACACTTATGTTGACGCCATGCGCGACACGACCAAGAAGCTCTTTGAAACCTTCCAGGCGACTTATCTGACCTGCAAGTAACGAGACTTCCGCCAATGCCGCCGGGCTGCGTTCAAGCAGACCCGGCGGTCGTCCAACCAAATTGCACGGTGTCTGTCGTGACCCAGAGCCAGGCCTGATAAGATGGCAGCCTAGCCATTGAAGGTGCGAAACCATGTCTTATTCAGATGTGCCGGCGAAGGGTCCCAGTGGCGACATCGTCGGCAAGCCGCGCAGGAATGCCACCGAGACACGATTCTATCTGACCAATGAGTTCGGGCTCATTGCCCTGATTGTGATCTTTGCTCTGGCCTTCAAATTCACAACAGAGGGTTTCTTTTCGGCCTTCAATTTGTTCACCCTCGGTCGTATCGCAGCCGTCAACATCATGATCGGCTTGGCCATGATGGTCGTCGTTATAACTGGGGGGTTGAACCTTGCTGTAGGGGCGATCGGCGTTTGTGCCGCAATGACTTGCGGCTATCTCATTGAGGTGGTCGGGCTTCCATGGCCACTCGCAATTCTCTCAGCGGTGGCCCTTGGCGCCTTGCTGGGCTTTATCAACGGATGGACTTCCGTTCGCACAGGATTGCACAGCTTCATCATCACGCTCGCTACAATGAGCATTTTCTTCGGCGTAATGATTTTCCTGACGCGTGCAGAATCCTATCGCGCTCTGCCACCCGTCTTTGCAGCGTTCGGACGCCTCAAGCTGTTGGGTCTTTTCTCTCCGCTCCTCCTGGTCAGCCTCCTGGCTGCATTGCTTCTAGGATATCTTTATAATTTGACGGCGGTTGGGCGGGAGATGCTGACTGCTGGCGCCAAGCCCGAAGCGGCGGAGATGTCCGGCATAAATGTCGGGCGCATCTTCATATACTGCCACATGCTGTCTGGCGCGCTCGCCGCCTGTGCGGCTCTGATGCTAGTCGCACGCAATGGAGCGGCGATCCCATCAATGGCGGGACAACTCGGACAGGACTGGCTGCTCATCGCGTTCCTTGGTCCTGTGTTGGGGGGAACACTTCTGGCGGGCGGTAAGGCATCGGTGCTGGGGACGTGCCTGGGTGCGTTTCTGGTGACAATGCTGACTAGTGGTTTGCTTCTATTACAGCTGGGTGATTTCTGGATTCAGAGCTTTTTGGGTCTGCTTTTGCTGGCTGCGGTATTGATGGACAAAACACGCCGAACCTTTCTGGCCCGGAGGAACATGGCATGAACGGCTCCTTGGCCAACGCCGTGCGGAGCGACTGGTTTGGGCCGCTGCTGGTTACGATCGTCGCGGTTGCGATCGTGGGGGGCTTCAACCCATCATTCCTGTCGCCATTGAATATTCAGGTGCTGCTGCTCGCAATTGCAGTAAATGGCCTGATCGCGTTTTCGCAAATGCTCATCATCGCTATCGGTCAGATGAATTTGTCTGTCGGGGCTATCGGCGGTCTTTGCGCTATTGTTTTCGCCGGCATGATGGACGCGTGGCACGTGCCGGCATCCCTTGCCGCCTTAAGCGCGCTGTCGCTTGGGGTCATATGCGGCGTAATAAACGGATTTCTGATCGCCCGAACTGGCATTTCGGCGTTCGTAATTACCCTCGCCAGCCTGTCCGTTTACAAGGGCATCAATTTGGGCATCACACATGCCCAACCCTTTTATAACATCTCAGACGGCGTGAAATCCATCGGACAGGGCGCGATCTTCGGGATCATTCCTTGGTTGATGCTCCCGACCATGGCTGTCGGCCTAGCCTTGTGGTTCATGCTTAATCGGCAACCCATAGGGCGGTTTATTTTGGCAGTCGGCGGCAATCAACATGCCGCAGAATTGTCGGGAATATCGATTGCAAATACAGTTGTCATCGTGCACGCGCTTTCGGGGTTTCTTGCAGCGCTTGCCGGTCTTCTCCTTGTTGCCCGTTTACAAATGGGTCAACCGACGATCGGCGACGACTGGCTAATTTTGTCTTTTGCCGCGCCCGTGATCGGCGGCGCGGTCTTGGCCGGCGGACACGTCAGCGTGCCCGCTACGCTGCTCGGGGTGGTGATCGTTGCAATAATCACACAAGCCCTAGTGCTTTTCGACATCGACCCGTTCCTCGTGCAGGTCGTGCTGGGCGCAATGATCTTGGCGGCAGTCGGCGCCAATCGTTTTCGCGAAAGTCGTTTGTCACGAAATCTCAAGAGGCTCTGAAATGGCGAGCGAGATAGCGTTCCAGGCTCTGGGCATTGAGAAGTCCTTTCCAGGCGTAAAGGCGCTAAAGGGCGTTTCCCTGACACTTAAAACTCATTCCATACATGCTTTGCTCGGCGAAAACGGCGCAGGGAAGTCAACGCTTATCAAGATCATTACCGGTGTTCACCACCCCGATGCCGGCCGCCTCATCCTGGAGGGCCAAGAGGTTCATTTCGGCTCGCCGCGCGAGGCCATCGCTCATCGTGTTGGCGTCGTACATCAAGAACGGAATCTTATCCCGAGGTTTTCTGTTGCGGAAAATATCCATCTCGAGCAACTTGGCGCCTCGTTGCTAAAGCCGGTGGACTATGCCGACTTGAACAAGCAGGCCGCGCGTTGGCTTGAGGCCCTCGGCCTAGACATCGACCCAAGAACCCCGGTATCGCGCCTTAGCGTCGCCAAGATGCAGTTGGTCGAAATCGCCAAGGCCTTGTCTCTGCGCTCGCGAGTGCTTCTCCTGGATGAACCAACCGCATCACTTACCTCGAGTGAAACTGATCTATTATTCTCGTTTTTGCGAAAGCTGCGAGACCAAGGGGCCAGCCTGCTATTTGTCAGCCATAAGCTGGAAGAAGCGCAGGAGCTTTGCGACAGCGTCACAGTGCTGAGGGATGGGTCGAATGCCTGTGAAAGCCGGCCAATGGAGGGCCTGGGGCGGCAAGACATTGTCCGATTGATGATCGGCCGGGCCGAGGGTGAAGGCGGCTGGCGGGAGCGCAACTCGACTGGGGCTCCTCCGGCCATCGAGCTCAAGAACATTGAAACATCTTTAGGCCATGTGGACGTCAATCTGCATGTCCGAAAAGGTGAGATCGTTGGCCTCTATGGCCTCGTGGGCGC
This sequence comes from Mesorhizobium sp. M0244, assembly GCF_040321795.1. Classification (NCBI taxonomy): domain Bacteria; kingdom Pseudomonadati; phylum Pseudomonadota; class Alphaproteobacteria; order Hyphomicrobiales; family Phyllobacteriaceae; genus Mesorhizobium; species Mesorhizobium sp. M0244. The sequence goes on from NZ_JAMYSE010000163.1 coordinate 6,155, forward strand.
CGGAAGGACCGAGCTTGCAAAATGCATCCTGGGTCAGTTTCCGCTGACGGCTGGTACCGTCGAGATCGACGGGAAGCCGGTTAAGATCAGGTCGGTCGGCGAAGCCATCCACACGCATCGTGTGGGATACGTCAGCGAAGATCGAAAGGGCGAAGGTCTGGTCTTGATGCATTCGGTGCTGTCAAATGCTGGAATTGCAGTGTGGCGCCCCCTTTCGGCACTTCTCGGATTCCTCACCGACCGCCTCGTGCGACACAAGGTAACGCCATACATCGAGAAGCTTGAGGTGAAAACACCCAGCCTCGCGCAGACGGTGGCCAACCTTTCGGGTGGCAATCAGCAGAAAATCAGCGTCGCCAAATGGCTGGCGGCAGGCGTCAAGATCTTGCTGGTTGACGAGCCGTCAGTCGGCATCGACATCAAGACCAAGGCTTACCTGCACGATTTGCTGCGCGAACTCGCCGACAACGGCACTGCCATTTTGCTGATCACGAGCGACATGCCCGAAATGATCCTGCTTGCTGACAGGATTCTGGTCATGAACGACTACCGGCTTCAGGGCCAGCTAATCAATGACGGATCCTATGCCGGCATGAGCGAAGGCATCATGAATCTGATCCACAGGTCTGAGGCCGCCTAAGCTCCTCACGCGCTACAGCCACGGTCGCAAGGAGTTTTCATTTCTGCAAAATGGATATCGGCTGCGAGGATCTGAGGTTGTTTCTCGACGTTGCGCGCTGGGTGGCTTGAGCGCAGCGACGGGAACCACGCGCCGCAGCGCAGCGACCCTTGGACGACGCGTCACCGCGCTCGAAAAGCAGATCGGCGAACCGCTGTTCGTGCGTCAGCAAACCGGCTACCGGCTGACCCCGGTCGGTGA
>NZ_JAMYSE010000164.1:0-7023 GCF_040321795.1 Mesorhizobium sp. M0244
TTTCTGACCGTTAAAATGCACAAAAGCCACCAATTCCGCGGAGCACAGTTTCTGGCGAGGAGGCGCTTCGAGGTTTGGAGACTGGGCCGTCTGTGCTGAACGAATTCGCAGGAATTTGACACTAGCGCATCTCCATATTTTTGTTTCTTTTGGTCATGTTGGTAACGTTCAAAGTCGCCAGGCGCTGAGGAAGGTTTATGGAAACGGTCGTTATCATCGGAGGAGGACTAGCAGGGCATCGTGCTGCCACAACGCTCGCCGAGCTATGTCCTGAGCAGCGCACGGTCCTGATTCATAGCGAAAGCGGGACACCCTATGACAGGCCGCCGCTGTCCAAGGACTTTCTCTTGGGGGGCAAGAGGCCGACTCTGAAAGGGTCTGATCTGTATGCAGATCGCGTCGTTTTGCGGGATGGAACGAAGGCCACCCTAATCGACCCTCTTCGACGCATCGTCCATACTGATATCGGTGAACCGGAACACTACGACAAGCTGTTGATCGCCACGGGATCTCGAGCACGGCACTTCGAGCACTCCAGTGTGGACCCGGCACAAATTCATTATTTGCGCACTGAATCAGACGCTTTGCGATTACGCGCGGCTCTTGCGCCTGGCCGGCGGCTGGCAGTTGTAGGCGGTGGTTTTATCGGGCTAGAGGTATCGGGGATGGCTCGCCGCTTGGGCTGTCAAACAACGGTCATTGAGTTAGCGCCACGACTGCTGCCGCGCAGCGCCTCACTCTCTTTGTCAGAATGGGTCGCGACGCGTCACGCGAGCGAAGGTGGTGAGTTTCGTTTGAACTGTGCGAATCTGCGTATGTCAAATAATTCAAAGGGCGAGGTCGTTCTAACTTGGAATGGAGGGTCGGTCGTTGCTGATATGGTCCTTATTGGCATCGGGATTGGGCCTAATGCGCAAATCGCCGCTGATGCCGGCATCGACACCGCTGACGGGATCGTTGTGAACGCTCGCTGCGAAACGTCCGTTCCGGGAATATATGCTGCCGGAGAGGTGACGAACTATCCTGTGCCCGCGCTTGGCCGACGGCTACGCAGTGAGAGCTGGACCGTGGCCGGCGATCAGGCCGTCGTGGCGGCACAAGTTATGTGCGGTCTGGATGTACAGTATCAGGACCTACCTTGGTTCTGGTCCGATCAGTGCGGCGTAACCATCCAGTCACTCGGGCTGCCAGCGCTCGCGACGCGCCTGTATCGCATCGGAGACGTCGCGAGCGAACGGTGGCTGGAGATTGGCGCCGATGAACAGGGTCGTTTTGTCAGTGCCGTGGGGGTCAACCCCGGTCGTGACATGACGCAGCTCCGGCGAGACGCAAAGGCTGGCAAGCCTATATCGCCTGACATAATGAGCCGGACCGAGGAAGTTGATCCGTCCAATATATACCTCGCAACTGGCTAATCGCGGCAATCGGAGTGAACTGTGACAACAGTAGAAAAGAACATAGATACTGCGCCGCAACATTCTGAATGGATAATCCTTTGCGCCCTTTCCGATCTTGAAGAGGACACCGTAAGGCCGTTCGAGATCGACGATAACCGAATTGCCATCTACTTGATCGGCGGAAAAGTACACGCGACCGACAACGTTTGTTCACACGCATTCGCTCTCCTTTCTGATGGCTGGCTGGAGGGGACTCTTATCGAGTGCCCTTTGCATGGTGCTCAATTTGAGATCACCTCCGGTGAAGTGGTTCAAGGCCCGGCTGACTGCCCAATCACCGTGTTCAAGACGAAGGTGGAAGACGGCCAGGTCCTGGTGCGACTTCCCGTAGACTGAACAAAGCAGTTTCTGCTTAAGCTTTCAGCAGCAAAAACATCATTACTGGCGACCAAACTGGCCGCCAGCGACCTCGCGCCGTCGACAATTTTTCAGTGTGTGAACAAAGGACCATGAAACTATCGGCGAGGCATCGAACCCTATCGTGCGCTGGCACGGTCCAAGATCCGCAGCGGTGAGCAGAGCGAGGCGTCAGGGCCGACTGTGCGCGCGGGTTTCGGGCAAGCCGGCATGCCGTTGCGGACAAGCTCTCGGGCCGCGTCGGAGCCAGCCATTATTCTCAAACGAAGAATGCGTCATTACTGTCGAGTTCGGCACAGTTGTGGACATGGACGCTCGGATTTGGCGCGCGGGGCTTGTTGGACTCCGGCGGCTCGCTGGACGAAAGCAAAGAAGGAGTAACGCAGACACGCCCCTCGCATCGCTCTGTGTATCAGGCTGCCATTGTCACTAAGGCACCTGATGGTGGCCTTGTGCTGGTGCAATTTGCCGTCATCTGCATCTAGAAATGCGGAGCTTGGCGCTTACTTTCCCTGGCGGAGCGAGTCATCGAGACAAACTGGATCCAGAGAACCCGAGCCAGGACAAACCAGAAAGATCGTGGAGTAATATTATTGTTATCCGAAGCATTGCCGCGGGGTCACGCTGCTGCTGCTGCCTCCGAGGTTCAGCCATGTGCGCCCAGGCTCCGATGCTCAATTTCACCGCAGCAAAGACAGGCACCCTCACCGGTGAAATATTAAGTACTCCGCCAACATCAAGATTGAACAGCGTGTCGAGTAGGGAAAGAATTCGATGAGCGAGGCAAGCAGCACGTTTGAAGCCTATGAGAGTGATAGCCATATGGCGGATTCAAGAAATTTCTACTCACTGGTTGACGGCTCTCTTGTCCGTGACGGCTTGAAATTCAAGGTCATAAACCCGGCGACGCAAGGCACTGTCGGAGCGGCGATAGTACCCGGAGCGAAAGTTCTGCAGCAGGCGATCGACGCTGCTGACCGGGCCTTTATGACTTGGCGGACCGAACAGTGGACGGTGCGCAGTGGGCTCCTCCGTGCTCTGGCCGACGTTCTGCGGAAGAACGTCGAAGAACTTGCACGCCTTCTGACCCAGGAGCAGGGAAAGCCGCTTCAGCAAGCTCGAAACGAAACCATTTCGTGCGCCGAATTTCTTGAGCACTGTTCAGGCCTGGAGTTGCGTCCTATCGTACTAAATAATAAGCCGGAGGCTTACGCGGAGCAATTCTTTGTACCGTACGGTATCGTCGCAGGAATAGTGCCGTGGAATTTTCCACTTGAAGCTGCAGTATCCAAGATCGGTCCCGCAATTATAACGGGGAACTCCATAATCATTAAGCCGGCACCGACCACTCCCTTGGCCACCCTGCGCTTCGGTGAACTCATTAAGGATGTTGTTCCGGCAGGGCTTATTCAGATCATCGCGGACGATGGATCATTTGGTCCGCAGCTCGTCAGCCACCCCAGTATTGCAAAAATTTCTTTTACGGGATCCACCGCATCCGGCAAAGCAGTCATGACGTCTGCTGCTCAAGGCTTAAAGCGTCTCTCTTTGGAATTGGGTGGCAATGATCCGGCAATCGTATTCGACGACGTCGACCTGAAGAGTGTAGCGCAAGCCATTTTCAACGCGGCATTTCTCAATACTGGACAGGTCTGTACTGCAATCAAGCGGGTCTACGTTCATGCGGCTATTGCAGATCGCTTCTGCGAATGCCTGGCTGCTCTGGCTCGGAATGCAGTTGTGGGCGACGGTTTGGAAGACAATGTCACCGTAGGTCCTCTGCAGAATAAAGCCCAGTTCGATAAAGTTCTTCAATACTTGGATGAAGCGGAGAAAGTCGGCCGCATTGTCGTAGGGGGCAAAGCGCCAGCTCTTGCCGGCTATTTCATCAACCCTACCATCGTGACGGACATCTCCGACGAAGCCTCGCTCGTCAAAGATGAGCAGTTCGGCCCGATTCTTCCGGTCCTGACATTTACGGATGTCGATGACGTTGTACGCCGGGCCAACGCCACGCCTTATGGTCTTACTGCTTCCGTATGGTCGGCCGACAGAGATCGAGCGGCGCGGATCGCTCGGCGGTTGGACTTCGGAACAATATGGGTGAACAAGCATCTGGAGTTCAATTTGGATTATCCGTTCAGTCCTTGTAAGGAATCTGGCTTTGGGACCGAAGGAGGTATCGAGGGCTTGAAGGAATATGCTCAGCCCCGCCTGCTGAGCTGACACGGTGGGACCATATTTGTGGATCGTTGGCGCAAATGACGATGGTTCCGGTCCAAATTGGCGCAGGTAGCAAACCGTTCAGTGACGCCAATGTCTGAACCGGTGCTGCGTAGACACCACCGATGCTGGATTTAAAAGCCATTACTGTTCTTGACGCTCGATGTGTCAAGATGATCTCGCGTCGTCCTCCGGGTGCGAGTTCCACGGTCGCTGCCCGTTTGCAAGAGACCTGCGCAACGCAGGCGCCTGCACCGTTGCTCGGATCGATCAACCCGAGACAACTGCCATAAGTTGAGAAGAGGTCCGTGCAATGAAAGATATTCGCGTGGTAACCGATTTCCCGCGCAAGGTCCGAGAGATCGAGAACCTGTGGATCTCGATGCCAGATGGCGTGAAGCTCGCTGCCCGCATCTGGCTCCCCGAAGACGCCGAGGCCGATCCGGTCCCTGCCATCCTCGAATACCTGCCTTACCGCAAACGCGACGGAACGGTGGAGCGCGATGCACTTACGCATCCCTATTTCGCCGGTCATGGCTACGCCGGCGTACGTGTCGATATGCGTGGCACCGGCGACAGCGAAGGCGTTTGCAAGGGTGAATATTTGAAGCAGGAACAGGACGACTGCGTGGCGGTAATAGAGTGGCTGGCGAAGCAAGCCTGGTGCTCCGGCGCCGTTGGCATGATCGGCATTAGCTGGGGCGGCTTCAACGGGCTCCAGGTCGCCGCCCGCCGCCCGCCGGCGCTCAAAACCGTGATCTCACTGTGCTCTACCGACGACCGCTATAATGACGACATCCATTATCTCGGCGGCGCGCAGATGTGCGACAATCTGGACTGGGGCACTACCGCCTGGGCGATCGCCATGACGCCGCCCGACCCACTGATCGTCGGCGACCGCTGGCGCCAGCTTTGGGAAGGCCGCCTCAACGGCAACGGCATTTGGATGCAGGACTGGTTCGAGCATCAGCGCCGCGACGAGTTCTACAAGCACGGGTCGATCTGCGAGGGTTACTCCAATGTCGAGATCCCCGTTTACCTCGTCGGTGGCTGGGCTGACAGCTATCCGAACCCGATCTTCCGCATGCTCGAAAGCCTGCCTGGCATCCGGAAAGGCCTGATCGGTCCTTGGGGTCACAAATATCCGCATTTCGCCATGCCAGGACCGCGCATCGGCTTTCTCAAGGAATGCCTGCGCTGGTGGGACCAGTATCTCAAGGGCATCGACACCGGCATTACCTACGAACCGATGCTGCGTGCCTGGATGCAGGACCCGTGTCCGCCAGCCGCTATTTATGATGAGCGGCCAGGGCGCTGGGTTGCAGAGCCGTCATGGCCGGCACCCGGTCTAAGCGAGCGTTCGCTGGCCCTTTCGCCGGGGCTCCTTGCCGAGGGCGCCGGCAGCGACGACGTGCTGAGAATCTGTTCGCCTTCGACGGCGGGGCTCTCCTCGGGCGCATGGTGCGGCTACGGCGTGGATCCGACCTTGCCGGTCGATCAGCGCATGGAAGTCGGCAACGCACTCGTCTTCGAAACGAAGCCTTTGGAAGAAGCCGTGGAGATTCTCGGCTTTCCTGAATTCGAGGTCACGCTCGCCGCGGACAAGCCGGTTGCTCTGATCTCGGCGACGTTGTCGCTGGTGCTCGAGGACGGCGCGGCATTACGCGTCAGCTACGGCATTCTCAACCTCACGCATAGGCATGACGACTTCGAACTGCAGCCGATGAATCCGGGCGAGGCCGAGATTGCGCGCATCAAATTGCGTTGCTGTGGCCAGCGGTTCGAGAAGGGTCAGCGTATCCGCCTTGCCGTCGCAACGGGGCATTGGCCAATTGTCTTCCCGGGGCCGGAGAAGGCGACGCTGTCGATCCATTGCGCCGGCAGCAGGCTGATCCTGCCTGTGCGCAAGCCGCAGCCACTGGATGCAGCACTTGCGGCGTTTGACCGACCGGAGAGCGCAATGCCGATGCTGCAGGAAGTGATCAAGGAGGGTGAGCCTTTCCGGCGCGAGCTGACAACCAACCAGATCACCGGGGAAGCCACTTACACCGTCGTCAGCGACGGCGGAAGCGTGCGCCATCCACACACCGGCATCACTCTGTCAGCCAGGCAGACAAACGTCTTCGTCGTCCATCCGGACGATCCGAATTCGGCACGGGGAACCGTGACCTGGGAGAAGTGCTACGCCCGAGGCGATTGGGACGCCAGAGTTAGGGTTTCTGCAACGATGCGCGCGCTACGTGATGTCTGGCGCATGGAAACTCATCTCGTCGCGCGTTCCGGCGACGAGACCATGGTTGATCGCGAAGAGGTCAAGGAGTTTCCGCGCGATCTGAACTGAGAAGATGAACGCGGCGACCTCGCCGCAGATCGAATCAGGGGTTAGTTTCGGCCGGTCCCATAGTCATCTGCGCGTCAGATACGTCTTCATGAGGAATTACGCGACGAATTCTATCGCGCAATCAATGCTAGAAACCGAAGAAGAGTGCTACCGAGCGCGGCGCCCGTAGACGCGCCCGCCGGCGTCGGCGGCTTCGTCGCTGAATTTAGATCCCGGTCGAGGCCCATCAGCAGCGTGTCGGCTGCTGCACCAGCCGCTTCGGTGGGGCGCCGCGAACGCAGCCGCCGCGCAGAGCGCCCCAAGTGAGCAAAACTGATCCCGATGCCGAGGCCTCTGTTGGTCGAAACTCAGACGTCCGCCTTTGCCACGACCACCCGATTCTTCAGCGGTATCCGCCAACCGATGACCTCGGCGGCCGGCGTCGCCGGATCTTTGAACGCAGTCGTGGCTGCGCCCGCGTCTTCATGTTCGGTTCTGCTTTCGCCCTGTGGTGGTGCATTTTGATCCAATCTGTCTATTCCGCAGATGGAGCGAGGTTATTACGTTTAAGATGGCTTCTCGGATCAGTTCCGTCTCGCTTTTGCCAGGGAGGAAAAATGGCTAAGCACGTGGTGGGCAAGGCAGAGGATGTCGGCCCGGGCATGC
>NZ_JAMYSE010000165.1:0-6692 GCF_040321795.1 Mesorhizobium sp. M0244
GAGCGCCAGTCGCTCGCTATTGCGCGGGCCGTGTATTTTGGAGCCCGAGTGCTGATCCTGGACGAGCCGACCGCGGCGCTCGGCGTCAAGCAGGCATCGCATGTGCTGCGTATCGTCAATGAGGCCAAGAGGCGCGGCCTGGCCGTGGTCTTCATCACCCACCAGGTCATGCACGCCATGACCGTCGGCGACCATTTCGCGGTGCTGATCCGCGGCGCCATCGCCGATGATTTCCGCAAGGGCCAACGGTCCCGCGAGGAGATTACGGATCTGATGGCTGGCGGCGAAACGATGGCCGATCTGGAAGCCAAGGTCGATGGTTACATGGCCGAGCATGAAGGTCATCCGCCACCGGGTTCCTCGACAGATGCGCCGGCGATGCGCTGACACCAACTCAATGGCGTCAGGCGGCGGCGGTCGATCGTCGCTTCTGCCGAATTCCTTCTTTGGTGAATGTGCATGATACGTATCGGTGTGGTTGGCTATGGCACGGGTGGACGGCATTTTCACACGCCTTTCATTGCCGCCGCCGATCGCTGCGAGTTGGTCGGCATAGCGGCTCGAGCGCCCGCCACCATCGCCCGGGCGCGCGTCGATTGGCCGGGCGTGCCGATCCACGCGAGCGCCGACATGATCGCCGCCGGCGGACGCGGCGCAAATTGGTGCTCGAAGCCATTGCCGCCGGGTTGCACGTCATGGCCGACAAGCCGTTTGCCCCAAATGCCGAAAGCGGGCGCGAGCTGGACCGGGCGGCGAAGGAGAAGGGCGTCGTGCTCGGCGTATTCCAGAACCGACGCCTTGATTCCGACCTGCAACACTAGCGCGCGTTGTGCGCGACAACCGCCTCGGCAAATTATGGCGGGTCCACAACCGTATGGATTTTGACGACCCCGCGACGCTGGAGGCAGGCCCAACTGGCGGTCTGTTGCGCGATCTGGGCTCACATCTAGTCGATCAAATGCTGTGGTTGCTCGGGCCGCGCTCGGTCGACGCGCAGCTCGACCATATCGATTTGCCGCAAGGGCCAACCGATGCAAGCTTCACGATCCGTCTGGCGCATGAGAACGGCGTTCATTCCCATATCTCGGCCAGCAAGCTGAACCATCTCAATATCCGCGAACTGCGCGCCTATGGGTCCGAAAGGAGCTATGTATCGCACGGTACCGACGTGCAGGCGCAGGCAATCTTCGCGGGCCGGCGTCCGATGCACGATATGGCTGGCTGGGGATACGAGCCGGAAGAGGCGTGGGGGGTGCTGCGGACCGCGGCTGGCGAAGTGCGCTTCCCGCCGAGCAGGGCCGCTATCACGATTACTACACCGCCTTTGCCCGTGCCGTGCGCGAGGGCACTTCGCCGCCGGTTACCGCTGCTGCGGGCACGGCAGTCCTCGACGCGCTCGACGCGGCACGACTAAGTTTCGAAACAGGACGTTCGATTGACCTTTGATGACGGGTCGACTGATCGTGACCCAAGGGGTGAAAACAATACGACGATCAGGATGGCAGTGATCCGCGCAGGTCTGACGGGCGCGGATGATGCCAAGATAGTTGCCGAAGAACTGCCCGGCGCAACCCTTCAACTGGTCTGCGACACGGCAAGCGTCGACTGACTGCATCGCGGTGATGGAGGTCGAGCAGAAGGCGGGCGACGCGTTGAGCTGTTTTCGGCCGCACGGAAACGGTGCCACCCAAAATTCTGTTCACGGTCGCCACTGAGACGCCTGCTGCGGTAGCGAGATCGTGGATTCTCGGCCGCCTCATGAGTGCACCCTGGTTATATCATCATGACTGATACTAAATGATATAAATGTCGCTTTTATACTATTTCCGTCTTGCTATGAAGATCAAGCGTCCGATATGAATCGCGTCCAGTCGGGGTCGATATCCTAGATCAGCCCCCAGTGGGCTGACCCCGCAATCTCACGACCGATCCGGGCAAGAGGCACTGTCACGATGGACGACCATCAGTATGGAATGCGCGACAAGCGGGGTAACTGGGCACCGCATCGCCGGGCCGAGCCGGCCCCGATCTGGCATCGTCCGTTCAATGCAAAGAAGGTGGTGGCCTGGATTCCTGAGTTTCTCTGGCCGTGGAACGCATTTCATCTCGCCACGTCGATCATTTGGGTGAACCTGCTCATCCCAAGCTGGCAGAGCCTCGCGACCTTTTCTCTGGTCAATTACTTTTGGCTGTATGGCCTCAACGCTGCAGGCATCTTCCTCTTCTACGGCTTCTTCGAGTTGCGCTACTATATCCAGCGCAAACAACAGAACCGCTTCAAGTATAATCCTAAATTTCTGTCAGACGCGGCGTCAGACGTGTTCTGGTTTCAAAGTCAGAACCTCGACAATTTCACCCGCTCGTTTTTCGCAACGATACCACTATGGACAGTGGTCGAGATCGTGATGCTGTGGATGTATGCAAACAGCTGGGCGATCTGGCTGCCATGGACGACGAATTGGCTTTACCTGTCGTTCCTGGTGCTTATCGCGCCAGCCGTGCATGAGGTCTATTTCTTCTTCCTTCATCGGGCGATCCATTGGCCGCCGCTCTACAAATGGGTGCATTCGGTCCATCATAATTCGATCAATCCAAGTCCCTGGTCGTCGCTCTCGATGCACCCGGTCGAGGGCTTCCTCTATCATGCTGAAGCCTGGCTGCACCTGTTGATCCCTTCGAATCCGGTCTGCGCCTACTTCACGCTGCACGGAGCGGGATTTGGAGCGGTGAACGGCCATCTCGGTTTCGAGACATTCGAAATCACCGACAAGGTTAAGCTCGATAGCCATTCTTACGTGCACTACCTGCACCACAAGTATTTCGAGGTGAATTACGGCGGTGATGGGCTGGTACCCCTCGATAAGCTGTTCGGAACTTGGCACGACGGCAGCAAGGAAGCCGACGAGATCATGAAGGCCCGCTTCCGCAAGAAGAAGGAAAAAATGCGGAGCCAGCAGGAAGGCCGCAGCGATCCCGCATCTGGAATGCCGGCGGAATGATGAACCAATCGCTGTTTCGACTGTGCCCGTGAGGAGCGGGCCCGGGACAGCCAGAACTTTTGTTGAAAAGCCCCACGGGGCAAATGGGAGGAAGACTATGAAGCTTTTCAAGACGCTTGTGTCGACAGCGGTGCTAATCGGGTTCAGTACCGGCGCGACGCTCGCCGCCAATATCTTCGTCATCGGCGGCAAACCGGACGATCCGTTCTGGTCGATCGTCAAGCGTGGCGCCGAAGATGCTGGCAAAGTTGTCGAGGCCCAGGGTGGCAAGGTCACTTGGCTGGGGCCGCAGAACTATGACAATCTGGGCGTCGACGCCGCTGAGCTGATCCGCCAAGCCATCGACCAGAAAGCGGACGCCATTGTCGGCCCGGACTGGGTGCCGGAAGCGATGGACCCTGCGTTCAAGGCAGTAGTGGATGCTGGCATTCCACTCGTCATCTACAATGCCGGCGGGTTGAAGGCAGCCGATCGCCTGGGAGCCATGAACTATGTCGGCTCCGACGACTATAAAGGCGGCGTCGCCGGTGGGGAATATCTCGCCAAGGCCGGTGACAAGAAAGGCGTCTGCATCAACACCCTGCCGGGCGCTGCCAATATCGAGGCCTATTGCGGTGGCTTCAAGGAGGGGATGAAGAATGGCGGCGGTGAAGCCGACGTGTTGCCCTTGCCAGCAACGTCCTTCGGCTCAGCGACGGCCGTGGCGCAGGCGGTGAAGGCCTATCTGCTCCAACACTCAGACGTGACCGCCGTATTCACCATCGGCAACGTTGACGCCAACTCCGCCATGAACGGCATCACCCAGGCCGGCAACGGTGACAAGGTTCATCTCTGCGGCATTAACTTTGACGAGACCATTCTGAACAACATCAAGGATGGCAAACAAGCTTGCGCGATTGACCAGCAGGGTTACCTGCAGGGCTACCTCGCCGTGGCGATCCTCAACGGCAAGGTAAATTACGGCCTCACCGTGCCGACCCGTGAGATCCTCACCGGACCCGGCATCATCGATAAGGCCAGCGTCGATGCAACCATCGCCGGCGTGAAAGCAGGGACGCGATAGCCCCTTTTCACTAATGGCCGCCCTCGCTTGAAACGCGGGCGGCCATTCCTCCCTTTCTCTGCGGCGGCTCCATCGTGGCCGGCCGCTTGCTCGCGGATTACCCTAATGGCACATCCCGTGACGTCCACATTAACCCCGGCGCCGAACCGCACGCGGTCCCGACTAGCCCTCGGCCGGCTGGCGCGTCGACCAGAGTCGGGCTCGTTCCTCGGCCTGGTCGCAGTTCTGCTTTTCTTTGGCCTGTTCGGGGGAAGTGCCTTCATGTCGGCAGCCGGCACGGCCAGCTGGTTGAACATCGCGTCTGAGATCGGGATCATCGCGCTGCCGATAGGGTTGCTGATGATCGCCGGGGAACTCGACATCTCGGTCGGTGCCGTGATCCCCGCAGCGTCGCTTACCGCTGCCATCGTCTCGGGTCACTATGGGCTGCCCGACTGGCTTGGCATAACGGCCGCACTTGGCCTCGGCCTCGCTGTCGGCTTGCTCAACGGGCTGTTCGTGACGAGAACGACCATCCCTTCGCTCATAATCACCATTGGCACCATGTTCCTCACGATGGGTCTGACACTAGGTCTCACCGTCAAGATCGCTGGCAGCACCGGCGTCTCGCTTGTGCCGGACCCGCTTACCAAGGCAATCCTAGGCGACTATCTCGGCGGCATGTTTCAAGTCACAATCCTGTGGTGGGTGGTGTTCGTGATTGGCCTGTTCTGGCTATTGCACATCTCCCCGTTGGGCAACTGGATATATGCACTCGGTGGCGACAAGGAGAGCGCGCGCAACGTTGGCATTCCGACCAAACGGCTGACCATCGGTCTGTTCATGCTGTCCGGCTTCAGCGCCGCTTTCGTTGGGGTCAGCGAGGTGATGGTCTACCAGAGTGCGCAGGTTCTGGCCGGTCAGTCCTTCATCTTCAATTCCATCATGTGTGTGGTCATCGGGGGCGTTCTGCTCACGGGCGGCTTCGGCTCGATCGTTGGCATCGTGTTTGGCACGATTACCTTCTCGATCGTGAACCAAGGCATCTACTTCACGAGCATGGATCCCAACATCGGAAGCGTCATAATCGGCGCGCTTCTTTTGATCGCGGTGCTGACAAACGACACCTTCCGGCAGCTGGCGCTCAGCTATTCGTCGAAGAAGGGGGGACCGACATAATGGACGCAATCAAATCGGTGCTGCGCCGTCCCGAGGCCGGCTCGATCCTCAGTCTCGTCGGCGTGGTGTTGTTCTTCGTTCTGTTCGGCGGCGCCAGTTTGGGCACGCTGGTTGGCGCGGCGAGTTGGGTCAATTTCGCGGCAAATCTCGGCATTGTCGCCATTCCCGTCGGGCTGCTGATGATCGCTGGCGAACTCGACATTTCGATCGGCGCGTTGATCCCCGCCGGTTCAATGACCACCGCCATCCTGACCGGCTACTACGGGCTGCCCATCTCGGTAGGGATCGCTGGGGCGCTGGCTGTCGGCGTGGCGGTCGGCCTGGTCAACGGCCTGCTCACGATCCGAACCTCGGTGCCTTCGCTGATCATCACGCTGGCCACGCTGGTCGCCATGCAGGGGGTGGTGCTAAGTGCCTCCGTGCTTCTGACCGGCAATGCCAGCGTTGCCCTAACGGCGCCGGACTGGGCGAAATTCCTCTTCGGACAGTTGATCGGTGGCAGTCACCAGGTCATCATCGTCTGGTGGCTGGCGTTCGCCGCTGTCATAGGCTTCGCTCTTCACAAGACCCGCTACGGCAATTGGCTGTTTGCAATGGGCGGCGACAAGGTCAGCGCCCGCAACGCCGGCATTCCGACGAACCGCATGACAATTGCGCTGTTTGTGTTGTCCGCGGTCAGCGCCACGTTCGTCGGCATCTGTCAGGCGATCCTGTTCAACTCCGCCCAGGTCTCCGGCGGCATGAGCTTCATCTTCAATGCCATCGTGTCCGTGGTGGTGGGCGGTGTGCTGCTTACCGGCGGTTTCGGTTCGGTTATTGGTATCTTCGTGGGCACCATCACCTTCGCCATCGTCAGCCAGGGCATCTACTTCACCCAGATCGACCGAAACTGGTCGAACCTGATTATCGGTGTGATGCTCCTGCTGGCCGTGCTGATGAACCAGTCGTTCCGCGACTTGGCTCTGTATTTCAGACCGCGGCGTGGGCGAGACCTGCCGCGGGAGCCAGCAAACCCATGAGAAACGAGTTGCCACAGGAGCCGTGCCCGGCGGTCGCGATCAACGAGCATCGTGCTTCTATGAACACGGTCGCCGATCAATCGCATCAGCCAAGCCGGTTCGCAGATGAAGAGGTGAGCACGCCATGAACGACAAACCTGCCATTCTCGAGCTGAAAAGCGTCAACAAATCCTTCGGTCCGATCGATGTCCTGCACGATATTTCGCTGAAGGTGCGCGCCGGCGAAGTGCTTTGTCTGCTCGGTGACAACGGCGCCGGCAAGTCGACCCTCATCAAAACGCTGGCCGGTGTCCACAAGCCCAGCAGCGGCCAGATACTGATGGATGGTCAGCCGGTGACCTTCACCGGGCCGAGTGACGCGCAGGGACGGGGCATCGCCACGGTGCATCAGTTCGGCGGCACGTTCCCGCTGATGAGCATCGGGCGGTCCTTCTTCGTCGGCGTCGAGCCGAC
>NZ_JAMYSE010000166.1:0-6618 GCF_040321795.1 Mesorhizobium sp. M0244
ACGCTGCTGCTGGTCAGCCTCGCCTGTGTCTTGGGGAGCGCCTGGTTCCTGGTGCTGGCGTTCGTAGCGGCCTTCGTGAGGCAGAAGCTGACGATCGAGAGCGAGGAAAAGGTGCTGACGAGCAAATTCGGCAAGAAGTACCGGGACTACGCCAAAAAGGTGCGACGCTGGATCTGAGCCTTAGGTGTTGACGCCGAGTTCTGCCAGCCGCTCGACGCAGGATTCCTCGGCCTGGTCGAGCTCGGCCAGGGTCTCCTCGAGATCGCGGCGTTTCTGGCGCAAATCCTCGCGCTTTTCCTCGATGCGCTTGATCATCAATTTGAGTTGGCCGACCTCGCCGGGCGGCTCCCTGTACATCTGGATGATTTCGCGGATCTCGTTGATCGAGAAGCCGAGCCTCTTGCCGCGCATGATCTGGCGGATGAGATGCCGGTCCGACGGGCGGAACAGCCGCGTGCGGCCGCGCCTTACCGGCTGCACCAGCCCTTCGTCTTCGTAGAAGCGCAACGTCCGCGTCGACACGTCGAATTCGCGGGTCAGCTCCGTTATCGAATAATATTCCCGCATCGTCACTCCAATGCCCCGGCCATGCCGCGAGTTCCCCGTGCGGCTTCGCCAGCATCCAGGCGTGTGCCAGAATCGGCAGGCAGGGACCTTCCAAAACCTCGCACGGCATTTACGTAAAAGTCAATTGAGAGGGTTCAGCGCACGCCGAACCACCATGTGGCAAGCCCGAGAAAGGCAAAGAAGCCGACGACGTCGGTGACCGTGGTGACGAAAACCGCCGAAGCCACAGCCGGATCGATCTTGAAGCGGTCGAGCAGCAGCGGGATAAGGATGCCCGCCAGAGCCGCCACGAACATATTGATGATCATCGCAGCCGCAATGATGCCGCCGAGATTGCGATCGTGGAACCAGGCAGCAGCCACGAGGCCGATCAGGATGGCAAAGATGATGCCGTTGATGAAGCCCACCCCGATTTCGCGGCGGATGATGCGGCCGGCATTGTAGATGTCGAGGTCCCTGGTCGCCAGCGCCCGCACCGTGACCGTCATGGTCTGCGAGCCGGCATTGCCGCCCATGCCGGCGACGATCGGCATCAGCACCGCCAGCGCCACGATATGCTCGATGGTGCGGTCGAACAGGCCGATCACCGAGGCCGCCAGGAAAGCCGTCAAAAGATTGACCAGCAGCCAGGGCACGCGCGAGCGCGAGGTCGAAAAGATGCTGTCCGAGAGTTCTTCGTCGCCGACGCCGCCCATGCGCAGCAGATCTTCCTCGGCCTCCTGCTGGATGACGTCGACGACGTCGTCGATGGTCAGCACGCCGACCAGCCGCTCGTTCTCGTCGACGACGGCGGCGGACAGAAGATCGTATTGTTCGAATTCGCGTGCCGCCTCCTCCTGGTCCATGGTGGCCGGGATGGCATGCCTGGTCTCATGCATGACCTCTTCGACCTTGACCGAGCGCTTGGTACGCAGGATCTGGTCGAGGTCGATGGCGCCGAGCAGCTTGAAGCTCGGATCGATGACGAAGATCTGGCTGAAACGGTCGGGAAGATTGTTGTCCTCGCGCATGTAGTCGATGGTCTGGCCGATCGTCCAGAAGGGCGGCACCGCGACGAACTCCGTCTGCATGCGGCGGCCGGCGGTCTCTTCGGGATAGTCAAGCGAACGCCGCAGCCTGATCCGCTCGGTGAACGGCAGCTGCGACAGGATCTCGTCCTGGTCCTCCTGGTCGAGGTCCTCGAGAATGTAGACCGCGTCGTCGGAATCGAGCTCCTGCACCGCCTGGGCGATCTGCGCATTGGGCAGACTGTCGACGATGTCGCGCCGGATCGCCTCGTCGACCTCGGTCAGCGCGGAAAAATCGAAATCCTTGCCTAGCAATTCGACCAGCGCGCGGCGCTGTTCCGGGTGCAGCGCCTCAAGCAGATGGCCGAGTTCCGACTGGTGCAGATCGTCGACTTCACGCTTCAGCGCCAGCGTGTCGCGATCGGCGATCGCAGCACCGATCTGGGCGAGAAACGACGACAGGATGACGCCGTCCTCGTCATAGATGTCGGCGTGGTGCTCCTCAGCGGCCCTGGCGCCGGTCATGTGTTCGTCCTGGCCTTCCACCAGCGCCTCCCGCCATCGGATTTCCGGATAAGGTGCCTGTCAGGTCTAGACCATGATCCTGAAAAGTGGAAACCGGTTTTCCGAAAAGATCATGGTCAAACACAAAGATGGAGCGGGGGCACGATTTGGCTTGAGATCGGCCTCTCTAGGCGCAACGGACGGCGTCAAACGACCTTGCGAGCTGCCGGTTGCCCCAGGGTTGATAATTAGAATATTCTAATTTAGTATGTCTATAATTACCGCTAATAAATGGAGGGTGTTTATGGGGAAGTATCTGCTTGCCAGCCTTGCGTTGGTTTGTTCGGAAATACTTTTGAACCCGATTGCCGCCGAGGCAAAATCCTTCAAATCTTTTCAGGGCAAGGAATGCAACCGTGACTACAAACGGCTTTGCCCAATGACACCGATCGGCAAATGCGATCTTCAGAGCATGATCGAGCAGTTGTCACCCGCCTGCAAGGCTTTCGTCGAGAAGCACCGGTAATCCAGCTCTGGTACCGCCGCTGACCAACTGCCGGGTAGTCCGCGACAACGCTAGGTGTGGTGTGCCCGCTTTGGTTTCCTGAAAGAGGAACAGTCTCGCAAACACATCCCGCCGCTCGAACATCCCTACTCTGTTGCTGTCGGGAGAATATGATCCAGCAACAGACTGCGCATCGTGCGGCTAAAGGCCTTCCTCTCGGGCAAGTGATTTTCTTCGGGGAATTGGCACGATGCGATCGATTTCCGATCCGTGCGGATCCGAAGTCGCGGCCGATTTCCTGGCAAACCCCAGACGCAAGCTGAAGACTGAGTGCATTTGGCAGATGAAGACCCATAATTTTCGGTCGCTGCGGAGAAGCTGTGGCAAGGTCAGGCGAAAGAAGCCAAAGCAGAGATTGCCGTTCCGGTTCGGGCATCGTTCGCCCAACAACATTAGTCCCAGTGGCCCGCAGCACGGCACATGCTGCACGGGGAATGAGGGCGAGGCCGACGATGCGGCGGCCTCGCTGGATATCGGACGGCTAAGAGCCTCGCCTCTTGATCAGGCTGCGTCGCGCTTGGACTCAGCCGCATAGCGGTCCAGGAGTCCGCTCCAGCCACCCTCGGATTCGAAGGCCTGGCGCGCTGCTTCCGCGGCCTCGCCCATGTTCTCCAGAAGCCTGTGCTCGAGTTCCACCCGCGTCGCGTTCTCGCCGAGCGTCACAAAGCGGATGTCGACTTCGGTCAGCAGTTCCGGATCGAAGCGCCAGTCGGCTCCGATACGCCAGGCGAGCGTCAGCCTGGACGGCGGATCCCAGGCGAGAACCTCGCCCCAATCGCATTCCGAGCCATCTTCGCCGATCTCGTACCAGCGCCCGCCGGCTTTCGGTTCGATCACTGCAGTCGTCAGGGCGGATTTGCCAATCGAGTGCGAAGCCGGCCACCACCGGCCAAACCCTGTCGTGAACACATCGAATGCCTTGTCGAGTGGCACCTCCACCGTCACGGACTTCCTGACCGGTGCGGGCTTGATCATGGTCGTCATTTCCTCTTCTCCTTGCTGTTGTCGACTTCCCGTTTGAAGGCGTCGAGCGCATCGCCCCACATGCGATCGAGCCAGGCGCGCATCTCGCCGAGCCCATGCGGGTCGAGATGATAGATGTTGCTGGCACCCTTGGGCTCGGCACGGACCAGCCGGGCTTCCTTCAACACTTTGAGGTGCTGCGATACGGCCGGTTGCGAGACCGGAAGCACCCGCGTCAAATCAATGACCGAGCGCGGCCGATCGGCGATGAGTTCGAACACCTTGCGGCGTGTCGGATCGGCCAAGGCCACCATGCCTGCGTAATCATAAACCATGACTTATGATAAGCAAGAACTTATGATAGGTCAACTGAGGCCTACGAGTAAGCGCTCGCTGATGGGCATCCGCATTGTACAAAAGCAACCAAATTTTCATTAGCCGGGAACGACGCCTCAACCATACACGTTTAGCGCTAAGGCCGACCGGCTCCTCCCGCCGGCCTGGCTGAGAAGGTCCACTGCTTAATATGGGGCAGCCGGCCTGAGGGTTCGCGACATGCTAAACCAGCGTGCCAATCGCACCTCTCTTAGCCCCCACGACCTGGCTATTTGCCAACGCGTGTTCGACCGGGTTTGCGCAGACGAACATCTCGACCCTTTAAGCCAAGACGCCGAAAAATTAGCGGCGACCGTCGTTGCGATTTTTCGAAATGCTCACACCGATGAACGCAAACTACTGGAGGCAGTCAGGTCTCATCGTCACGGCGCAGAAAAGTCGCGCTAGCTCTCATCCCAAAAATGCCACAGCGAAGCACCCGACACTTGGGCCTGTTGGCGTCCAGGAGCACCGATCGGAGACAGCGATATGGGCACACAGGGCGATGGCAATCATTTCCTGTATGTCGGTCATCTGCGGTCGACCGGACAGCCGGCTATTGTAACCCATCACGGATCACGCGGTCCGGGAGCGATGCTGTACAAGCGCGGAATTACGGTGAATTACCGTGACAGTGCACTTTTGCCATGCTCGCCCGGCTGTCGTTGGGTGTAGGTTGACCGTATGGCTCGCGTTGCCCGTATTGTCGCTCTGCCACACCACGTCACGCAACGAGGTAACGGGCGCGCCAAAGTGTTTTTCACGTCCGAAGACCAGGGCGCCCGACACACCGCCAACCAAGGGCAATGTCACCCTTCACGCGCAACGAATTAGGGTGACAGTGCACCTTTGCCATTCTGCTCAGCTGTCGCTGTGTCTAGATTGACCGCATGGCTCGACTTTCCGTTGCCGCGTCGCCGATGTCAGCATCTGGGCGCGTGGTGCCTGATGCCAAACCGCGCACCTAATCCTGAGGTCGGCCGACCGAATCGCGCTGGCCAAAGTGCACCCGTGCACCTGACCGTGAACCGGCGGCGTTCCGGATCTGATGTCAATGGAGAGCCGGGCTGTGATCGTTAGCGGGGCCATTCGATTTGCTCGAGAGGCCGAGAGTATCGGTTGGCCGAGCGGCAGCGACGCACTTCTGGACCGGATTGCCGAGCAAACCAGCGGCAGGTGGGGAAAGAAAAAAGTGCACTGTCACCGTAAATCGCCGCATGGCGGGTGTCGACCACCGGGGAAAAAGTAAACCTGACGGCAAGGTTTTTACCTTATCGGAGTATATTTCTCTCTGGCGAAACATTTAGAATGGGTAAATTGGTTTGGCCTTAATTACGGAAGCCTCTCACTATAGGCCAGCCGCCATATGGCAATTGCGCCTGTCTTTATTTATGGCAATCTACGTCTTAGGCGCATCTGCACTATTTCCAGAGATTTTCTCTACCGCAGCCATAATCTATTCTCACAAGTTTCTTATTGGCATTCCGATCTTGTTTATCGGCGGTGTCTGCTGTGCCGCGCTCATCTATGGCCGACGACAACCAATTCGCTACGCCCTAGATTTGATTCAAGGGCGATGGCGCGGCTGTCTGTTGGTGCTCCTGTTCTTCTTTGCCAGCTTGACCGCGTTCTCTACCTACAAGATCGCTATCCCGTCGGTCGTCCCATACTATGCCGACAACTGGCTAGCCGACGCTGATGAATGGTTGCATGGGATGCCGCCATGGGAGATCGTCCATAAGCTCGACAGCAACAGTTGGTCGCTCGTCGTCTTCAACAGCTATGAAGTCATTTGGTTTTACCAGTGGTTCGGCACCATCCTTTTCGTGTCGCTCTGGTCGGACGAGATTGCCCGCATCCGCTATCTCTGCGCAGCAGCGCTAACGCTGTGCGCTCTCGGAACTGTCTTGGCCTTGGCGCTGGCATCGGTCGGGCCGGTTTACTACCACCAGTTTGTTGGCGTGGATCGCTTCCACGGACTCGATGCAGTCATGGACAGGCTGGACCATAGTTACATGGTGCGGAAACCCGCTGCATATCTCCTGATGGCTTACCAGAGCGGCCGGCCAAGTCTTGGCGGCGGCATCTCAGCCATGCCAAGCATGCATGTCGCCTTTGTCACACTGAACGCCTATTTGCTTTCCTCAATCAATCTCTGGCTTGGCGTTCTGGGTTGGACCTTCGCAGCCCTGATCCTGTACGGATCGGTGTACACTGGATGGCACTATGCTGTGGACGGCTACGCATCGATCATTATTGTGTCTGTCATCTGGTGGGCGACTGGACGCTTGGTGCGCGAATAATTATGCACACCAACCGCATAGATGGCCACGCCCGCCGATGGCCTCTTCGCATGGGCCAAACTAGCGATCGCAATAGGCAAGAAAGCCACGTGCCTTGACAAGGACGCTCTCTGCCGTGCTCGAATTCAACGGGTTAGAGGTTCCGCTTTCGAATTTGATGGTGCGGCCGAGATGCAATGCTGCACCGCCTCGCAAGTTGATTTTAAAGGATTTTTTCTAGAATTCCATAGCGATTTGTAGTAAGCGCCTCGCCGATCACCTATGGGTTTGGGCTTGATGTTTTCCGGAATCGCCAGGGCATGAGTTCCTCGATCTGGCTCTGTGGATGGCCGTT
>NZ_JAMYSE010000167.1:0-5925 GCF_040321795.1 Mesorhizobium sp. M0244
TATTCACCCACCCCCCCCCCCACCCCCCTGTCGCGCTGGGGGCGGGGGGTCCGCTCTTGGTATACCGCCGCGGGGGCCTCCGGCGCGCCGGCGGGGGGCCCCCCCCCGAAACTGCGAACCTACTTCTGGATGCAGGTGTCGACGGTGTCCTTGGTGCATTCGTCGAGGCCGGTGAACACCGGATCGGCGACTGGCTTGCCTTCGACCAGGTCGATCATCACCGAGGGCGCCTTGTAGCCCATCTCGAACGGCCGCTGGCCAACCAGCGCGGTCACCAGCCCGTCACGAGCAATCGCCACCTCGTCGCCGATCGTGTCGGCGGCGCCGATGACGAAGGCGTTGCTGGCGATCTTGTCGGCCATCGGCTTGAACAGGTCGCGGTAGGGCTGCGGAGCACCGAACAGCGGCCATCCGCCCATGATGCCGAAGGCATCGAGATCGGGATTGGCAGCGAGGATGTCGGTCATCGCCTGCACGCCCTTGGCGCCGTCGTCATTGGTGAACACCGGGCAGCCGGCAACTTCGGTCCAGCCGCCTTCGCCTGCCAGCGCCGCGAGGCCGTCCTTGCCCGAAAGCGCGTCACGCATGCCCTGCGCGCGGCGCAGGATGTTGTCGGCCGCCGGATTGCCTTCGATGGTGCAGATCTTGCCGCCATTCGGCTTGGCCTTCTTGATGTATTCGCCGATCTTGTGACCCATCAGGTAATTGTCGGTGCCGAGATAGGTCTTGCGCAGCGCCGCATCTTCTTTGCTGAGGTCGGCGTCGAGGGTCATGATCGGGATCGACGGATTGGCGCTTTTGATCGTCTGCGCGATCAACGGCGCGTTTGACGGCGAAATCGCCATCGCCACCGTATCGGGCTTGCTCAGCATGTCCTGGACGATCTGGGCTTCACCGGCCTCATCCGAGGTCGATGCCGGTCCGGTGTAGAAGCACTCATATTCCGAGCTGGCGTTTTCCTTGTTCCATTTCTCGCAACCCTGGTGGATGGCCTCGAAGAATGGATTGTCGAGACCCTTCACGACGATGACGAGCTGTTTCTTGGCCATAGCCGGCCCGGCACCCAACGCCATGACGGCGGCGGCAGCGAGCAATAATGATTTCCTCATGTCAGTCCTCCCTTTGAAACAAACGGACACGGCGTGCCCGCCACACACAGACCGACCCGGAGCAAGATGACAGAGGACGTCGCGCTCGTGTCGCCAAGCCAGGTCGATAAGCATTTTCATATTCAGTCTCAGACCGGCACCGACAGATACTGCTGGTTACCAAATCCCGGACCGACAAACCTTCACCGATTCCTTCCGGCAACCCCGGGGGCTCGGCGCAAGCTCCTCCGACACTTAGCTAATATCGCCTTGTCACCGACGTCAATGCTATTTGTCCTACAAAACTGATTTTTCGAAAGAGGCCGTGGTTGACGCCAAGGAGGCTTATGCGTAAATGGGCAAAATCGCTGCTTCCGGGAGGAACTGGGGAGAGCGAATGGCCGCGGCAGAACCGCAGGCCGCAAAGCACGGGGAGGCAAGAAGGCTGGTGGCGGTTCTCGAACTCACCAACATCTCGAAGCATTTTGGCGCCATCCAGGCGGTCAACGACGTTTCGTTGTCGATCGAGGCCGGACAGGTTGTCGGCCTGATGGGCGACAACGGCGCCGGCAAGTCGACGCTGGTCAAGATGATCGCCGGCAATTTCCCACCGAGCCATGGCACGATGCAGATGGACGGCAAGGAGCTGATCCTGCACAAGCCGGTGGAGGCGCGCCAGCACGGCATCGAAATCGTCCATCAGGATCTGGCGCTCTGCAACAATCTGACGGCCGCCGCCAACGTCTATCTCGGCCGCGAATTGCGCCGCGGCGTCGGGCCGCTTCGTATCCTCGACTATGCCGCGATGTACAAACGTGCCGGCCAGATCTTCGCCGAGCTGAAATCCGAAACGCGCCCGCGCGACCTGGTCAAACAAATGTCGGGCGGCCAGCGGCAAGCGGTGGCGATCGCCCGTACCATGCTTTCGCAGGCCAAGATCGTGCTGATGGACGAGCCGACGGCGGCGATCTCGGTCCGCCAGGTCGCCGAGGTGCTGAACCTGATCCGCCATTTGCGCGACCAGGGCATCGCCGTCGTGCTGATCAGCCACCGCATGCCCGACGTCTTTGACGTTGCCGACCGCGTTATCGTCATGCGGCGCGGCCGCAAGGTCGCCGACAAGACGATCGCCTCGAGTTCGCCAGAAGAAGTCACCGGGCTCATTACCGGCGCCATCGAACAGGTATGATTGGCGCCTCAACCATGAGTAAAAAAGGTCGATAATGGCAGTCACCCTTGATCAGACGATCGCGCAGAAACAGCACACTCTGCTGACCAGGGTGTTTGCCAGCCAGACTTTCTGGGTGGTGATCGCGGTCATCCTTGCCTGCCTGTTCCTGTCCGTGGCCACGGATTCCTTCGCCACGACCAAGAACCTCTACAACATCACCCGCAACATCACCTTCGTCGCCATCGTGGCGCTCGGCATGACCTTCGTCATCATCACCGGCGGTATCGACCTGTCGGTCGGCTCGGTGCTTTGCCTGTGTTCGATGGTGCTGGCGGTCACCATGCATGCCGGCTACGGCATCGAGATCGGCATTGCCGCTGCGATCGCGACAGCGCTGATCATCGGCGCCTTCAACGGCATCTTGATCGCCTATCTCGGGTTTCCGCCATTCGTCGTGACGCTCGGCATGCTGTCGATCGCACGCAGTCTTGCCATGGTCGCTTCCAACAACACCGTCGTCTTCCAGTTCGGGCCGGACCATGACAAGCTGCTGGCGCTTGGCGGCGGCGCGTGGGTGTTCGGCATCGCCAATCCGGTGCTCTACATGATCGTGCTGGCTATGATCACCGGCTTCGTGCTGCGCTGGACGAAATTCGGCCGGCACATCTTCGCCATCGGCGGCAACGAGCATGCGGCGACGCTGACCGGCGTTCCGGTGCGCCAGATCAAGGTTGTCGTCTACATGATCTCGGCACTGGCGGCGGGCCTTGCCGGCATCATCCAGACCGGCTGGCTGGGCGCGGTCACAACAAATCTCGGCAACGGCATGGAGCTTCAGGTGATCGCCGCCACCGTCATCGGTGGCGCCAACCTGGCCGGCGGCATGGGCACAGCCTTCGGCGCGGTCGTTGGCGCAGCGCTGATCGAGGTGATCCGCAACAGCCTCGGGCTGCTCGGCATCAATGCCTTCTGGCAAGGCGTGTTCATCGGCGGCGCCATCCTGCTCGCCGTGCTGTTCGACCGCATCCGCAATTTCAGGCGTAACGACTGAACTTTTCCGCCGGCGGGGCAAAGTTGCTTCGCTGGCAAAATCCTTGCTCAGCCTCGAAGGGGGTGCTGGTCGTCGGTTGCCGTCGACCGCATCGGTCTTGCCATACCGGCCTGGAAACGCTGACCTTCTTCCTATCGCCGAGTCTGAAAATCCGCCGGTGCGGCGCATGGCCGGCGCCCGGACGTGCACATGCGTCTTGACGCAAGCCCAAACTGAGCCGCACAATCGCTCGCAGCAGGCGAAGGGAGGCCAGTCGCCTGCGGGAGGATATACCCATGACGGAAGCGATCAGGCTCTACTGGCGCCGGTTCGGACATGTTTCTGTCCTGAACGTCGCCAGCGACTTCGTCACCCATGCCCATGTCGAGGCGCATATCATCATCTGGCTGGAAGGCACGGCCGGCGAGATGACCATCGGCCGCGAGACGGTGCGGCTTGGACCGGGCATCGCCGCCGGCATCAATTCATTCCAGCCGCACAGCCACGCTCTGTCCCGCGACGGCACGCCCGGCCTGTTTCTGGCCTTTTACATAGACCCGGACTGGGCACGAAGGCGCCGCGAGCTGCCTTCTTCCGCTCCACTGTTCTCAGCCCCGGCGATCACGCTCGAACCTTGGCTGCACAAGGCAGCGGCTAACCTTCTCGACCATCTTAGCGACAATGAGAGTATCGACGACATCGCCAATTACGAGATCGAGCGCTTCATCGACAGCATGCTCGACGCGGCCGACGCGGCCGCACCGCAGACGGTGCGCGCCCGCATCAACACCATGCAGGACTTCCGCGTCCGCAAGGCGATCCAGCTGATGAAAGCCAATGTCTGCGAGCGCATCTGCTTCGACGACGTGGCGCGCAGCGTCGGCCTGTCGCGGCCGCATTTCTTCGCGCTGTTCAAGGAACAGACCAATCTGACGCCCAACGTCTATTGGAACACGCTGCGCATGGAGGAAGCGGTGCGGCAGTTGCAGTGGTCGCAGGAGCCGCTGATCTCGGTCGCCTGCAATCTCGGCTTCACCACGCAAGGCAATTTCTCGCGCTTCTTCCGCGACCATGTCGGCGTCCCGCCGACGCTTTACCGCGAGGCGGCCCGGGCGATCAGCTGAGCCATTTTTAGACTGCCCGTTTTTTTCAGACTGGTTGATAGGTGTTCAAGACGCATTGATAAGCGCCGCCGAGTCCGCCGCCCTACCCTCCCAAGCAGCTAATTTGCAAGGGAACGATCATATGGCGAAAGTCACCATCTCCAGCGTCATCGACGCGCCTGTGGAAAAGGTCTGGGCGCGCATACGCGACTTCAACGGCCTGCCAAGTTGGCACCCGCGCATGGTCGAAAGCCATATCGAGGACGGCAAGGACGCCGGCGCGATCGGCTGCGTGCGCAATTTCCAGCTCGCCAGCGGCGCCCGCCTCCGCGAAAAGCTGCTCGATTTCTCCGACGAGAACTTCCTCGTCAGCTACGCCATCCTGGAGACGCCGCAGCCGCTGACCAACCACAAGTCGACGCTGCAGCTGCGGCGGGTGACCGATGGCGACCGCACCTATGCCGAATGGACCGCCAGCTTCGACGCCGCTCCCGAGGAAGCCGACAAGCTGGCCGAAGGCATGGGCGCAAACGTCTTCCAAGGCGGCTTCAACGCCCTGAAGAACCATTTCGCCGGCCAAGGTTGAACTGAATTGGGCTGACAAACAGGAGCGTTCCATGGCGCTTGCACTGCAGACTTTCCCGACGGTGAAGGACGCCGGCGCGGCGCTGAAAGCCGCCGGCACCCGTTATCTCGGCGGCGGCACGCTGGTCGTGCGCGCCGCCAATGAAGGCGATGTTTCGGTCTCCAGCCTTATCAGGTCGAGCGAACCGTCGCTGTCGGCCATCACCGTTTCCGATGGGCAAGTGCGCATCGGCGCTTCGGCAACCATGGCAGCGATCGCCCGTCACCCGGATCTCGCCACTCTTGCCGACGCCGCGCGCGCCGTTGGCGGCCCGGCGATCCGCAATATGGCGACCGTCGGCGGCAATCTTTTCGCGCCGACCCCCTATGGCGATTTCACCGTCGCGTTGCTGGCACTGGACGCGATGGTCACCACGGATGATGGCGAGCTGCCGATAGAAACCTTTCTGGCAAAGCGCGAGAGCAACCACGCCATCGTCACCTCGGTCGGCTTCACGCTTCCAAAGGAAGGCAGGTTTCGCTTCCTGAAAGTGTCGAGGGTCAAGCCGAAGGGCATCTCGGTGCTGAGTATCGCCACCGTGCTCGAGCAAACGCCGGACGGCACTGTGTCGTCAGCTCGGATCGCGCTCGGCTGCATGGCCGACAGGCCGATGCGCGCCAAGGCGGCGGAGACGGCCCTGCTCGGCCGGAAACTCACCACCGACGGCATTGCGCCGGCATTGGCTGCTGCCAATGACGGCACCTCGCCGTCCACCGATCCGATCGCCAGTGCCTGGTATCGCAACGAAGTCCTGCCGGTCCATCTCGGCCGGTTGCTGCTGGCCTGAAATTACCCGTTGGGGGGCGGGGGGGGGGGGGGGGGGGGGGGGGGGGGGGGGCGGCGGCGGCCTCCGGCGCCGGGGCGGGGGCGCGGGCGCGGCGAGGAGGGGCGCGGGGAGACAGAGGCCG
>NZ_JAMYSE010000168.1:0-5894 GCF_040321795.1 Mesorhizobium sp. M0244
AAGGTGTCACCTGCAATTCCTGAGCGGCCTTTGCCACGCCGCCGAGCCGCGCGACTGCCTCGAAATGCGTCATCGAATTGAACTTGATGTCTGACATCGTCCTCGTCAGTTAAGCTCAGCTACACAGAATATTAAGAAACGAGAATTGAGCCTAATGTCAATCGGTCGCATCATCCTATGGTCTCGGGAGGAGATACAGAATGGAACCGGGTGCAGCCCAAAGCTTGGGTAGTGCCGGCAATGTGCCGGCAGTTGGACAGGCATCGACCATGAAGCCCCTGATCGAGGCTTCCAATGTTAAGAAGAACTACGGCGCAACACGGGTCCTTCGGGGCGTGAGTTTTCAGGTCCGGCCTGGCGAAATCCACGCGCTCCTGGGCGGCAACGGCGCCGGCAAAAGCACCCTGATCCGCATCATCACCGGGCTGATCTCACGCGATGCCGGCGATATTAGCTTCGCCTCGTCGAAGGCCGGCCACACCAGGCCGATCATCGCGGTGGTGCATCAGGAGCTGGCGCTATTGCCCGAGCTGTCGGTCGCGGAAAACATCGGCATCGTCCATGCAAAGGCGGGCTGGTCGCAGATCAGCCGTCGCTGCATGCGGGAAATCGCGCTTGGTGCGCTCCGCCTGATCGACCCCGCGATCGGCGAAGAGATCATCGATCGGCCGGCACGCAAATTGTCCCTCCACGAAGGCCAGATCGTCGAGATCGCCCGCGCACTTTCGACTGGAGCGGAAGTGCTGCTTCTCGATGAGCCTACCGCGAACCTGACAGCCGCCGAGACGGTCAAACTCTTCTCGGTGCTAAAGCGGCTGGTGCGAGAAGAAGGCATCGGTATCGTCTTTGTTTCTCACCGTATGCGCGAAATCCGCGCGCTCTGCGATGTCTGCACGATCTTGCGCGATGGCGTCACGATCGCGAATGCCACGCCCCTGGCCTCGCTCAGCGACGCGGACATCATCCAGCAGATGGGCCAACACGCGCAGCGTCCAGCAACCCACCGCAAACCGCAAAGGGGCCTCCCCCAGAGCCCACCGATCGAGCTGCTGGGCCCAAACAACGTCAGGATCGCAATTTCGTCCGGCACCATCCTGGGACTGGCCGGCGCACCGGCGGGCCCGACCGGCCTCATTGCTCCCCTGGTGGGCGCCGGACCGGGGGCTGGCTGGCGCCTTTCGGGCGGGGGCTTTGGGGACCGTTTCTCGTCCCCAGTGGCAGCGGCGCGGGCCGGTATCGGCTTTGTTTCGGGCGACCGCGCAACCAAAGGGATCCTTTCGCAGCTGCCCATCGTCGATAACGTGCTTGCAGCACGCAGGGTTCGCGAGAGGCGGCGGATCGTAGCCGCAGCCGAGCGGCAGGAATGTCGTGATCTCGTTTCGGCGCTGAAGTTGAAAGCCAGCTCGATCTGGGACCTGCCGGCCTCGTTGTCCGGCGGCAACCAGCAGAAGCTTCTCGTCGCACGGTGGCTTGGGCTGCCGCTCCGGATGGTGGTGCTGGAAGAGCCGACGCGTGGCGTCGACATCGGCACCAAGCATGACATTTACGGTTTGATCCGGGAGATGGCCGACGCTGGCGCGATCATCATCTGGTGGTCGACCGAGAACGTCGAACTGCTCGAGCTTTGCGACGCCATTTTCGCCTTTGACACCGATGGGCGGCCAAAGGGCTTTCTGCCTGAAGAGCACTTCACCGAGGAGGGGCTCGCCGAACTGACGGGGATGGCGGCATGACCGACGCAACCGACGGCACCACCACGACGAAAAAACTCCGGACCACCACGTCGCGCGTCCCAGTAGTTCTTTTGTCCTACCGCACGGAAGCCGCGATTGCCGCTGCGATCGTCGTCCTGCTGCTGGCCGTCGGCATGTTGGTGCCCGCAGCACTCAGCATGGGCAATGTGCAAAACATCATCCAGGCCGCCGCGCCTCTCATAATCATGTCGCTCGGTGTTTTGCTGGTCGTCATTACCGGCGGAATCGATCTTTCGGTCGGTTCAGTCTTTTCCCTGACCGGAATGGTGACCGCGTTGGCGATGGCCAATGGCGGTGACGGACTGACCGCGAGTGCTGCCGGCCTGGCGGTCGGCCTTGTGTTCGGCTCGATCAATGGCCTTCTGGTCACGGTCGTCGGGCTCGCGCCTTTCGTCGTCACGCTCATCACCTACGCGGTGGCGGGCAGCCTTGCCTTCATCGTCACCAATGGGCGTTCGATGCCGATCGGCGCCCCGGATTTCTGGCTCCTGAATTCGGGCGAGATCATCCCAGGCATCCCGAACCATCTTCTGTTCTGCATCATCCTGATGGTCCTGCTGGAATACGCCTTGCGCAAGGTCGTCCTTGGACGCTGGTTCTACGCCGTCGGCTCATCGGCAATTGCCGCCCGGCTGCTCGGCATTCCGGTTCTGCGCATTAAGTTCGCGGCCTATGTCGCTTCGGGCCTGCTCGCCTCTTTCGCCGGGCTGTTGACGGTAAGCTACATCCTCAACGCCGAAGCCACTGCCGGCGCCAGCCTGATGCTGCAGGCAATCGCCGCCGTCGTCATTGGCGGGGCCAGCCTCTTTGGCGGAACCGGGAGCGCGATCGGCGCCGTGCTGGGCGCGCTGATGATCACCTGTATCCAGAACGGCGTGAACCTCATTGGCGTGAACAGCTTCTGGCAAGGCTCGGTCACCGGCGCTGCAATCCTGCTCGCGGTTCTGATCGACCGCTTCAGCAATAACAACCGCATCTAGATCATCAACGGGAGGAACCAAGATGAAAATGAAGACAATCCTGCTTGCAGCATTGGCGGCGTCCGGCCTGTCCAGCGCATCATATGCTGAAGACAAGAAGACCGTCGCTTATATCGCCCCATCGCTGGATATCTCCTACTGGCAATGGGTCGGCTACGGCGTGAAGGAGAAGGCCAACGAGCTTGGCATGGACTATGTCGAGTACACGTCGGAGAATTCGCCCGCCAAGCAGATGGACAATGCCAGGACCGCCGTCACCAAAGGTGTCTCGGCCATTGTGATCGGCCCCGTTAGCTCGACATCGACACCGCCGCTGCTCGATTATCTGGCGAAGCAGAAAGTACCGATCGCGTTCGCCGGCATCGGGCCGCAGCCGGGCCTCACCAACTACACATCCTCGGTCACGGCGAACAACTATGAGACCGGCAAGGCGCAGGGGAAATTCACCTGCGAGCTCGCCAAGGAGCGTGGCGGCAACAAGGTCGGTATGCTGTCCTTGCCGCAGGATCGGGAGAATGCGCAGAAATACCTCAAGGGCGCCAAGGAGGCGTTCGCGGCCGCAGGGTGTGACCTCGTCCAGATGCTGGAGACGCGTGGCCTGACGATCAACGAAGCCGTCACCCAGGCAAATGACCTCTTGACCGCTAATCCCGATGTCAAGGCTATCTACGGCATGTATGACGAAGCCGGCAGCGGCGCCGCCAAGGTGGTCGAAACGCGCGGCCTGGCCGGCAAGATCGGCATTACCGTCGCCGATGGCTCGCCGACAACGATTGCGCTGCTCAAGACGGGAGCGATCCAAGGCATCTTCTTCCAGGAGGCGGTGGGCCAAGGGATCGACGGAACCCAACAGGTCTACAACGCACTGACGGGCGCGCCGGTGACCCAGGATCTGGCCTTGGTCATGCCTCTTGTTACGGCCGACAAGGTTGACAGTCCCGAGGCCAAGAAGGTCATCGCCCGCGTCTTTCCCCCGAGCAACTGACCGCCACCCAATGGACCCGCCGGCTTGGCCAGCGGGTCCAGACCTCAAGCAAGGAATCCCGACCGTGGCCGAGCTGCCGTTCATCGATCCGCACCATCATTTGTGGGATCTGGAGGCCAATTATTATCCGTGGCTGACCGACGGGGTTAAGCCGTCAGCCTTCGGTGACTACGAGGCGATCCGAAAAAGTTACCTTCTCGAGGACTATCTTGAGGACGGCAAGAACCAGAACCTCGTAAAATCGGTGCACCTGGATGTGGGGTTCGATCCCAGCGATCCGGTTGGGGAGACGCGCTGGCTGCAGGAGATCGCCGACAAGCGGGGGTTTCCCCACGGCATCGTCGGCTATGCCGACCTGTCTAGACCCGATGTTGGCGAGCTCCTCGACCGCCACATGGAACATCAGAACTTCCGCGGCATTCGGCAGTCGATGAACTACCATCCCGACGCCGCCAAGACCTATCTGGCGCGGCCGGAGGTGAGCCGGACACCCGAATGGCGGCGTGGTTTCCGGGAGCTGGCGAAGCGACGGCTGAGCTTCGACCTGCAGCTCTACTATCCCCAGATGGGCGAGTTCCTCGAACTCGCGCGCGACTTTCCCGACGTCCAGATCATTCTCAATCACACCGGCATGCAGGTCGACGGCGCCGAGCATTTTGGCGCCTGGAAAAAAGGCATGCACCAGTTGGCGCAAGCGCCGAACGTCGCCTGCAAAATCTCGGGCCTCGGCATGGGCGACTGGACTTGGACCACGGCCTCGATTCGTCCTTATGTCGAGGAGGCGATCGCAGCCTTCGGCGTCGGCCGCTTGATGTTCGCGACGAACTTCCCCGTCGACAAGCTGTTCTCGAGCTTCGACGCCATTTTGAACGCCTTCAAGGAAACTACGATCGCCTACCCGCACGAGGAGCGGCTCGCGCTGTTCCATGACAACGCTGCCCGGTTCTACCGACTTTAGATCACCGGCAAAGAGAAATAGCAGGAGAGTTCGACATGTTGCTGAAGGGCAAGGCCGTGGTGATTTCAGGGGCCGCGAGCCCTCGGGGGATAGGCCGCTCCACGGCAACGCTGATGGCGGAGCAAGGCGCGCGCATTGCTATTCTTGACCTCGATGAGCAACAGGCCCGTGACGCCGCCGAGTCGCTTGGGCCCGAGCACATTGGCCTCGCCTGTAACGTCGCCGACCTCGATGCGTGCAAGAGGGCTGCTGCCGAAGTGGCCGAAGCCTTCGGCAAGGTCGACGTGCTGTGCAACATTGCCGGGATCACGCAGCCCGCAAAGACACTGGATATCGGCCCGGCTGACTGGGACCGCATGCTCGATGTCAACCTACGCGGCGTGCTCTATCTCAGCCAGGCATTCATCCCGAACATGCGCGAAAATGGCGGTGGCTCGATCATCTGCATGTCGTCGGTTTCGGCCCAGCGCGGCGGCGGCATCTTCGGTGGCCCGCACTATTCGGCTGCCAAGGCGGGTGTTCTGGGGCTTGCCAAGGCCATGGCGCGCGAATTCGGTCCCGAAGGCATCCGCGTCAACTGTGTCACACCGGGCCTGATCCAGACCGACATCACCGGCGGCAAACTGACCGAAGCCATGCGCGCCGACATCATCAAGGGAATCCCGCTCAGCCGGCTGGGGGATGCGCGCGACGTCGCTGGCGCCTATCTCTTTTTGGCGTCCGATCTGGCCAGCTACATCACCGGCGCCGTGATCGACGTCAACGGTGGGATGCTGATCCATGGCTGAGAGGATAACGGATCTTGAGATGCCTCGCGCTGGCAGCAATGTCAGCCTGGCCGAACGAGCCTATCGTATCCGCCGACATGCCGTGCGAATGGGCCAAGTCCAGGGCCAAGGTTATGTCGGACAGGCGCTGGGTGTCGCCGACGTGCTTGCCGTCGCCTATTTCCATGCGCTTCGCTACCGGCCGGAGGACACGTTGTGGGAGGGACGCGACCGCTTCCTGCTGTCGATCGGACACTATGCGATCGCGCTCTACGCGGCTCTGATCGAAGCGGGCGTGCTGCCGGAGGAAGAGCTCGAAACCTATGGCAGCGATGAAAGCCGTATGCCGATGTCGGGCATGGCGCCATACACGCCCGGCATGGAGATCACCGGCGGCTCGCTCGGTCACGGCCTTGGCATTGCCGTTGGCATGTGCATGGGGCTGACGCG
>NZ_JAMYSE010000169.1:0-5631 GCF_040321795.1 Mesorhizobium sp. M0244
ACCACGGCTTCAAGGCGGCGATGATCGGGGTGGAGTACTGCTGTCGGGCGGCGAGCCGAGCTTGTGGCGTCATGCCGCGCACCGTCGCCTCGACGTGTCCGGTGAGCGCCGGACGCATCTGAGCCACCGCGTCTCCTACCAGGCGCGCAGCTATCTCTATTATCCTGCGTTCACCGACCGGCTGCGGCTCGATCCGACTGGATGCTGGCGGTCGGCGACCTTCACGTCCTTGACGTGGCGCGCAGCCTCGACACCGACCTCGGCATCGAGGAGATGACGAATGTGCTCACCCGTCTCAGCTTCAGCGCTTCGGCATCGCGTCTTTCCATGCTGTGGACGTTGTCGCGGATCGTCCGGCAGGCCTCGACGCCGGTTATGTCGACGACATGCTCGCCGCCATCCGCCGTTTCGGCGAGCGCGCGGATGTCGGCTTGTTCTGGGGATCGGCCGAGCGCTACCGCGTCGCGCCAGCCAAGGCCTGGATTACCCGGGTCACCCAGCTCCGCGTTGCGCTTTACCATCGCGGGCAGGTCGCAGCGCTCCCGCCGAAGGCAATGCCACCTTACGCCTATCGACCAGCGGTCAAGCCGGAGATGCGAGCCGTTGTCGAGCGCTGCCTTGCGGTTCGTCGCCTGACGCTGCGTCCCAACACCATCTATCATCGCGAGCTCTCACTGCGTCGCTTCCTTGAGTACATCGCGACGGCCGCGCCGGCGATCGTAGCTTCGCCGCGCGCCTTCTTCATACGCATCCGGGACAAGCGCGGCAAACACGTTGCTGCAGTCGCAACGGCACGCAAGCTGGCAGTCATCGTCTTCAGTACCCGGACATCGACGACGAGCGACGATGCACCGTGCCGCATCGAGGGCGTGAGTAATTACCTCATGGCAGCCTAGGATCAAAACCACCCATCAGTCGCATCGGCTTAGATCGGGACAACCTATTGAGGCTCCACAGCTAGCTATCCTCCCAATCCCTCGATCCCGTGAACCACCGCTGCGCAGGCGGCATGAATTTTCCTCCCTTAGTGCGAGGGACCTAACTCGGCGGCGGATCAGATGCCCTCGAAACCAATGGGCGAAAGATCATATGATAGTAACGAGGCGTTGTGAACTGATGCAAACCAACGGGACGGATTGTCGCGACACTTGCTTGTGACAGGCACCGGTACATTTCTCCCTCGTGGTTGATTTCTTCCAGATCGAGACAGCTCGACATGTTCTTACACACGCTTCCTTCTTTATCTAATACTCGTATATCTTCGATTTGCAACCATTCGTAGTGCTCCCCCAGGAGCATTTTGACGCTGGCCCCACTTACATATGGCAGCATAATAGAGAAATAACCGTCATGCAGATGCTGTGCCCTAAGCAAGACGACCTTGGACTCGTGTGTGTCCCCAATCGCGACTTTCAGAGGTGAGAAACGCACGTTCATATCTTCTGGGTTTAGATCAAGTTGAAATCTTCTTTGCACCAGACCGCTGAATGTGAAGTCAAGCCCCAAGCTGCGCGTTTCATATGCACCCAGCCGATAAGGTGAGGGCAGGCACCTCGCATTCTTCCAAGCACTTTCCAGATGATAGATCGTCTTCTTGCGATCTGGTCCCATTAGATCGTCGTACTCGAAGTCCTTGAAAAATTCCAACTCCGCTTCAATCGGCATATGGGCATGACGGAATAGAGCTGCATGGGCCGCCGCCTGCAAAATAGAATACTCGTGCGTCACGCCAGCCTTGGTAAAAAACGTCCTCGCATCATTGATGAAGCGTACACATTCATCTTGCACATTGGCAACCTTCTCGTACTGCTTGTCACTAAGTATAATCTCCCCAAGAACTGGCTCGCCGTCCACATCATAGTCCACAACAGCGCCTTCCTTGATAGCGCAGCATTGCTCAAATAAATCGTAATTCCACCAGGGCGACGTAAAGAGCGCTTTGCTGTTCGCCGCACGGTAAGGTTCGTCGGCTGCGACCACATAGCGGCCCAATATGTCGACTTTCATTTCTTCCTTGAAAGTGCGAACCAAATATTGGTGCGTATTGCCGTGATATCCTGTGTCTGCCAAGATAATCGTATCGCCTTCCTCCAACTCCAATTCTTTTGACATATAGCGCATCATGCGGCCACGCAAAGCAAAGGAGTTCTTTAGTATCAACTCCAACACATCGTCGTCGTGCAGCAACTGATAGAACGCCTTTTTTGGATCGTCAGATTGATGTGCAATTCGTATTAACAATTCCGTCACTTCAGGCGGGAGCAAAAGCTGTTTTGCAGTGGAATGAAGATCGTCAAATTCGGGATTGATCCCGCTGATGTAATAATCGACGTCGGCACGGGTTCTGAAAGAGGCGGCAACAGCAACGAACCTGCGGATTCGTACCAGCTTCCCGACGGGCTGACCCGCATATGCTTCACAAGCGGCTGAAAGAAGATAAGCGTCACGCAGGAGAAAGAAGACTCTTACTCGCTTGCCTTGCTGCTGCAGCGCCTCCACCTCGTCCATAAGAAAACGGGCATAGGCGTATAGCACCGGGCCAAACGACATGTAGCCGATCACTGTCTCAGGCGCGTACGGCTGAAGGTTCGCTACAGAAAAAATTGGGCGAAATGGACTGTAACAGGGAAGAACAACTGCCTCCGGGGCTGCCTGTTCGAGTACAATCAACGAAGATGCCGCGTGCTGTAGGCGCAAGAAGTCTGCGACCTCTCGATCAAACGGCAGGAAATGTAGCGCACGTACGCCCAATTTCCGCGGCGCTTGCGCATCGGATACCTCATTATCCCCGATGTGAAGTAGTTGCGATGCAGGCACGCCACACTCTTTGATTACAATCTCAAAAAGGGCATGGCTCTTGGATGTCCCATAATCGACAGAGCAGTAAATCTTACTGATTGCCTGCATAACGTCTGCAGGCAAATGCCTAGCCAAGAGGCGCCTTAACTCGTCTTCGCGCAAATACGTATCGCTCACGACGACAATTTTGATACCACGGGTGTGCGCCAGCCTGATCAGTTCTACAAACGGTGAGAATGCAAAGCAAACATTCATTTCGGTCCGGATTTCCGCCTCGGCCAATAGCTCCCGTTCCTCACCAGAAAGCGATGTAAAAGGCCGATAAATATCACCGATATCGATCTCCCTGGATCCGTTCTCTAGAGGCTTCGCTCGATAGGCACGCGCAGCAGCGCTAATGCGTTGGTGAGGAGTTATTCCTAACCTTCGCGCGACGGGATTATCGGCCAGCACGGCGAAAACGTCTCTAGGTGTCGCGGTTTTGCGCCATAGCAACGTATCGAAACAGTCAAGTGAGAGTACCTTTACGGAATCCTCAAATTCGCCCAAAATATTTTGGATATCGTGGACCTTTATTTGTGCCTTATGGTGAGTATCAGGTATGTCGCTCCTCCAGTGCAGGCGATCCTCCGGTTTTTGCCATTTGGTGATCTTTTCTGTTAGACCGCCCCCGTCTGGAAACATTGCATCAGGGGGACCGATAAACTGATAGACGTCGTCTCCGGGAAGACGTGGCACGGAGTCAGTATCAAACATATCGTCAACACGTAACTTTCCGGAAGGCTGCTGATCAATATCGGCCTGCTTTATCTTGGTGGCCAAGCGCTCCAGTATAAGCTGCATATTGTTTCTCCTTCGCGCAAGCGCAATCGTTATGGCTGAGAACTTCTCACTTGTCGTCCACTCTTAGGTACTAGGCCCTCCGCATCGCCAAATTGTCGAGGTCAGCGGCAACCGCTTTCGCTACGGAGCTTCCAAGGAGCCGGCAACTAAAATAGAGATGTCCTGAACTGGTTGAGGGACTTGGGTTCGAACAAGGGTCTACCGAGCAAAACTTCGCTGTCCTACTGCCAGACGATCCCTATCTCATCGTTTGCCACTGCTCTTGCAGAAGCAAAATGCGGATAACGTCAAAATACATCCGACGATCGGGTGACACTCTGCGTCTTACCAAACCGTTGGCCGAAGAATATCATTTATGGATTTTCCGTCAATGTAGCGACGGGAGTGCGACATTGTGTGGTAAGTAGTTGATTATGTTGAGAACAACTGCGTGTGCACGCACAGGAGCTTTGTGATGCTTTGATGAAGAAGTGTTAAAGTTGATGCAGGTTAGTGTTAGCAGAAG
Organism: Mesorhizobium sp. M0244; assembly: GCF_040321795.1. NCBI lineage: Bacteria > Pseudomonadati > Pseudomonadota > Alphaproteobacteria > Hyphomicrobiales > Phyllobacteriaceae > Mesorhizobium > Mesorhizobium sp. M0244. The sequence continues at coordinate 4,148 of NZ_JAMYSE010000169.1, forward strand.
GGCCATCTGGCGCGGCATGAGGTAATTGGCGAGAGATGCACCGCTGGCGCCATCGTGCGGCAGGGCAACCAGCACCGAGGCTGTCACGTTGTCTGCGTATGAACGCGCTCCAGCGGTGTGCGCTGCTGTCAGTAGAGCGCAGTCACGGCCTTCCGCTCCGCCATTGCGTTCAGATGGGTAAAGATGGATTGCAAACGCGGAGTGTCTTGAGCGAGGTGGAACGGTTGTGCAGGGCGGAGAAGATCGAGACGAAGCGCTGAAGGGTTTCCGGTGATCGGAAGCTCCGCATCGTCCATTCGCAACGGCACATGGAAATTGTCAGCGCGGTTGTTCAATCCGTTGTGCGGCCAGTGCTCCACTTTCCGGCATCAACTGCCCTTTGCCGCCTCATAGGAGTGCCCCTGGGTGATCATGGGCTTCGGCGTACCACTGTCCGCAGGCTGCGTTTGCATCCTGGCCCTGCACGGACAAATCGGTAGCCTTCGTCATTCTTGCGCCCCTTGACCATGTTCACGGGACAGAGTTTTGCGCAGGTCCTCGAAACCACCGAGGCGTTTCATCGCCAGGCAGCAGAATCTCGTCCAGCAGCAGGTTCCAGTTCGCTTTCGAGATCAGCTCTCCGTCAATCGATGCGTCCAGCACTGCGCATAAATAAGCGTTACGCGCAATAGGAGGAGTCCGCATGGCAAAGGAATTGCAGACGATCGAGGAGGCCGTTCGCCGCCGCGAAGGCGAGGCCTCCAGCACAGCAGATTGTCGATTGGCTGCAAGAGCCGCCAACGCGCCGCATCCTGCAATACCGCCTCAATACCTCCTCGATCACCGCCGCCTCGTCATGGGAGGCGAAGGCCGCTGGGCGCGCTATCGTCTGCCGCAAGCGCAGGCCACCGTGGTATGGCCGCCGGACGCGCCGAGGCATGGGCGGAAGCCGAAGCCGTCCCGCCGCTCTCCGAGCCCGGCGCCGAGATTCAGGCTTATGTCCGCAAGCCGATCGGCTACAATCGGCGGCGGAGCGGGCGCATCTGCGTGAGGTCACGAAGACTGAATTATTATGCACCCCCTTTTCAAACGGCAGAAAACAGCGATTCCTGATTGTCCGACACGGGGTTTTGCGCGCCAGTTCGGCCTTGATCCGCTCATCTTCGAGGTCGCTGTCGCGAATTTGATAGGGAGCGCAACGCATGACCTGCTCGGCGGGCAATATGCCGTCCCTGATGAAGCGGCGAATCTTAAGGCGTGCGAGACGGCCGCGAATGCACGAGACTGCAGCATCAAACGATTCGATCTGATGGAGCCATCACCGGCCAGCCCACCTGTGCATCATCTCACCCAATTTCGCCAGATAAGTTTCGCTCTGAGTGGTCCGCGGGAACGAGAAGTTAAGCGCAACGAAGCACGACATGCCCGTGTTGCCGACGATTATCTCCCCGTGTGCTACGATGCATCCTCGCTTTGATACGCGGCGCGAAATTTCATGTCGCAAC